>JAYTSB010000242.1:0-2057 GCA_043745825.1 Actinomycetota bacterium
CTTGAAGGTGGCGGCATCACTCACCGACAACGCAGTCGGCTTCAGCGACGCAGTGAAGTCGGCCTTCGTCAGCGGCCTCAGCTCCGGCCTGCGGATGGCGTCGTTGTTCGTGGTGTTCGCCGGTTTCGTCGTGTGGCGCTACCTCCCCGCACGCGCCGCCGATCACGACCAGCTGCCGGCAGCTACGCCGGAAGACCTCCGGGAGTTGGCCGGCTCGCTCGTGGCCGGCGAGTGATCAGGACCGCTCGACGTGCACTCCACCCGCCTCGCCACGACACCTGACAACGCCATCGAACCAGCGCGTCGCGGGCGGCCCCGTGACGCGCGCTGCGACCACGCCATCCTCCAGGCCACGCTCGACATGCTCGCCGAGGGCGGCGCCGCCAACCTCTCCATCGACGGTGTCGCGGCGCGAGCGGGCGTCGGCAAGGCAACGATCTATCGGCGCTGGTCCTCCAAGGAGGCCCTGCTGCTGGAGGCCTTGGGCACCGACACCACCACGCTCGTCAGCCCGGACACGGGCAGCCTCCGCTCCGATCTCGAGGCCTACTTCGAGGCGCTGATCGAACGTCTGCGTGAGAGCGAGGGTTCCGACGTGCTGCCCCACCTGATCGAGGCCGCGTGCTACGACGCCGAGGTGCGCACCTCGCTCGACGAGTACCTGAGCAGCCGCCAGAAGCCACTGCGTTCCATCCTGCGGCGCGCCCAACAGCGCGGCGAGATCGCCGCCGGCATCGATCTCAAGGTCGTCGCTGACGTGCTCGTGGGACCGGTGACGTATCGGCGCTTGATGACCGGCGACCCCATCGACCGGGCCTTCACCCGCAAGCTGCTCGACATCGTGCTCACCCCGGCGGGCATGCGCCCCTGACGTGCTAACGTCCGGCAGATGCCGAACGTTCCGGAAGTACCGGACTATCCACTCGCCGACACGCTCGAGGTCACCACCCACGCTCAGATGAAGGCGGTGGCCGACCCCACTCGTGCGGCGATCATCGCCCTGCTGCTGGAGCGCGCCGCGTCCACCACCGAGCTCGCGACCGCGCTGGGCAAGCCGAGGGGCACCGTCGACCACCACCTCAAGGTGCTTGCCGACGCTGGTCTCGTCCACGTGGTGCGCACCCGCAAGGTTCGCGCGGTGACAGAGCGCTACTGGGGCCGCACTGCGCGTACGTTCATGTTCGGCCCGTCCAGCCGCGACGTGCCGACATCGCTGTGGTTCGTACGCGATGCCCTCGCCGAGATGGAGCGCACGCTCGACCCCGAGGAACTGTCGGAGGGCGACGACACGTTCTCCACGTTCCGCCACGCACGGATCCCGGCGACCCGAGCCGCCGAATTCGCCGAGCGGCTGAACGAGCTCGCCAACGAGTTCGCCGGCACCGTACGCGGCGGCGACGTGGTGTACGGCCTGCTGCTCGTGCTCTATCCCAGCGACATGCCCACCCTGGCGCCCGTCACCCGATGACGCGCACCCGCCGACCCTCGCTCGGGGCCAACTACCGTCGCGTGTACAGCGCCAGCGTCATCTCCAACCTCGGCGACGGCGTGGCCCAGATCGGCTACCCCTGGCTGGCCTCCGCCGTCACCCGCAACCCGCTGCTGATCGCGCTCGTCGGCGTGGCCCAGCGGTTGCCGTGGCTCGTCTTCTCGCTGCCGGCCGGCGTCATCACCGACCGGGTCGACCGCCGCAAGGCAATCGTGCTGATGGACTCGTGCCGGGCGGTGATCACGCTGATGGTCGCGGTCGCCGTGCTCGGCCTCGGTGGCGACCTGCCGGCACCCGATGCGCTGCAGCACGTCGTCGGCACGCAGGCCGGGCTGTACACGATCCTCGTCGTGGCAGGCCTGCTCCTGGGCTTCGCCGAGGTGCTGCGCGACAACTCTGCGCAGACCATCATCCCGTCGATCGTCCACGCCGACCAGCTGGAACGCGCCAACGGACAGATGTGGTCCGCCGAGCAGGTGGCCAACACCTTCGCCGGCCCGCCGCTCGGCAGCCTGCTCATTGCTGCCGCGTTCTTCCTGCCGTTCGTCGTCGACGCCGTCTCCTTCGC
>JAYTSB010000243.1:0-7308 GCA_043745825.1 Actinomycetota bacterium
GCCGCACAGCGTGGTGACCCGGGGCTGGAACGTGCCCGTGGTGCAGGCTTTGTCCACGGCCTTGAGCACGGCCTGGGTGCGGGTGGTGACGAATCGCACCGATTGCGGCGACGGCGTGGCCTCGATGACCTCGCCCGATCGGAGGTACATCAGGCGTACCTTCGACGGGATCTGGCCGAACAAGGCGTGACACAGGAACGAGTAGAAGTGGACGCCGGTCATCTTGCCCTGCTCGTAGTGGGCGCTCGGGGCACGGCCCGTCTTGTAGTCGGTGACCACGAGCGAGCCGGCATCATCCAGCTCCAGCCGGTCGATGATGCCGCGCAGCGTCAGCGCACCGACGGGTGCCTCCAGCCGCAGTTCCAGGCCGATGTCTCGGACTTCGGCCGGGTTCTCCATCCGCAGATAGCGATGCACGAGCTCGGTGCATTCGTCGAAGAACTGCAGCGTCTCGGCCTCGCCCAGTTGGAGGTCGGTGAAGTCCGGGTCGACCCGGTACTCGGCGATGGCATCGGCCAACGACGCAAGCGCGGCGTCTGTGGTGCGCTCGGCGGGCTGGCGGGTGAACAACAGCTCCAGGGCGCGATGCACGAGCGAACCCTTCGTCATGTGCGCAGCGGGCGGCTCGGGCAGCTTCTCGATGCTCGCGAAGCGAAACTGCATGGGGCACGAGAGGAACGACTCGACGCGGCTCGGCGACAGGCTGTTGGGCACCGGGAACATGCATCCATCGTACGCGTGGGGTGTGACGTCGACGGCCTCATCGTCGACCGGCGATCCCGCAGCAGGTCAGCGGCCGGCGCGGAACGGGTCGATCTCGTCATGGTGGAACGCAAGCGCCGCCTCGCCCACCAGCGCAGCGATCTCCATGGGTGCCTGCATCGGCCCGAAGTGGCCGAGGTGATCGAGCTGGATGTAGCGAGCACCAGGAATCCGGTCGGCCAGCGCGGCCGTGTTGGCCGAGGGCTGCATCGGCTGCGGCGCACCGCACAGCACCCACACGGGAACCGCGATCTCGCCGAGGCGCTCCCACGTCTGGTGATTGCCGCCGGCTTCGTAGGTGCGGGCCTCGTGCTCGGGTCTGCACTTGATGTGCACTGCATCGTCCTCGCCCTGGCGGAACCCGAAGCGCACATAGGACTCCAAACTCTGCGGAGTGAAGATGTTCAACGGGGGCTTGGCTGCATAGTTGGCGATCGCAGTCTCGAACGAGGGGAAGCTGCTGCGGCGCCGACGAGCTCCCTCGGCGAGGTGGTTGCCCTGCCCGAGAGTCACGGCCCCGGCCTCGGCTGGCCGCATCACGATCGGCTCGTAGACCACGAGCCCACAGAAAAGCTCCGGGGCAGCGAGCGCGGCCATGAGCAGCGCCGCACCGCCCATGCTGTGGCCGACGCCGAGCACCTTGCCCTCCGCCGACAGGGAATGGGCCACGAGTGCAGCGTCATGGCCGTACACGTTCCAGTCGACGGTGTCCGGGTTCGGCCAGTCGTTGCCGATGGGCGTGTCGCCGTGGCCGCGTGCGTCGTAGGCCACGTTGTGCAGGCCGGGCAGCGACTGCGCGATGGGAGACCACATGTGGCCGTGGAAGCCAGTGGCGTGGGCGTAGAGCGTGGTGGGTCCGTCGCCGCCCAGGTCGTGGACGGCGAGGTGTGATGCGGGCATGGGGTTCCTCAGGTGTCCTGCTGCTGGCTGGCGCGTGGACCCATCCTGGCAGCCGTGACGGTTGAGGCACTCCCCGAAGTGCACTCCCCGAAGTGCACTCCCAAAGGTGTTCCCGGCGCACTGTCCATTATCGCGGCAGGCCCAGCAGCCGCTCGCCGATGATGTTGCGCTGCACCTGGCTGGTGCCCCCGGCGATACGGCCACCCGGCGCCGCCAGCATCGCCGCAGCATCGGCGCCGGCGAGCATCGCGTGTGCCCCGGCGAGGTCGCCCCGCAGCATCGAGGCGGCGAACATCATCTCGGTGATGCCGAGCTTCATCAGCGACGCCGCCGTGGACGCAACGGGGCCTTGGCGCTTGCCCATTGCGGTGAACGCCTCACCGCGACTGAGCAGGCCGGCCAACTGCTGGCGCTGCAGCGGATCCAGACGACGACCCTCGGCCAGACTGGCCATCGCCTCGAGCCGACGCTCCAGGCCGATGACGCTGGCGCCGATGTGGCCGCGCTCGTTGGTGAGCACGGCTATGCCGACGCCCCAACCGCCGTTCTCCGGACCGAGCAGATGATCGGCCGACAGCTCGACGTCGTCGAAGAACACCTCGTCGAACTCGGCCTCGCCCGTCATCTGCTGCAGCGGGCGAATGTCCACCCCGGGCAGGTTCATCGGGAATAGGAAAAAGGAGATGCCCTCGTGCTTGCGGGCCTCGGGATTGGTGCGCGCCATGAGGATGCCCCAGTCGCTGTACCGGCCGCCGCTGCACCACACCTTCTGGCCGTTGATGATGTAGTGATCGCCGCGCCGTTCGGCACGGGTGCTGAGCCCGGCCAGATCGCTGCCTGCGCCGGGTTCGCTGAACAGCTGGCACCAGACGCGTGACCCCTCCAGCGTGGGTCGGAGGTGCTCGGCCTGTTGATCGGGCGTGCCGAAGCGCATGATCGACTGACCCGCGAGCACGAGGCCCACCATGTTGAGGAACGGGGGTACGGCGTGGATCGCGCTCTGCTCGATCCACGCCGCCTGGTGGGCATCGGTGAGTCCACGTCCGCCGTGTGCGACCGGCCAGTGGATGCCTGCGAACCCGGCTGCGAAAAGGCGCCGCTGCCACGCAATGCCGGCCTCGATCAGTTCAAGTGGACAGATCGCCCCGTAGTCACGCGGTGCGTGCTGCCGATTGGCGACGAGCCAGGCGGCGGCCTGCCCACGGAATGCGTCGACATCTATCTCCGCGGCGGCGGGCTTTTCCGCGTTGCTGTTGTCCATCGTTGACGAAACTAACGCCGAGGGCTGCCCGTGCTGCTACCTGAGGAACGGCAGGAACAGCGCAGTTTCCTCACCGAGGTTGCTCGGCACTGCGTAGCCCTCGCGATCGGTGATCGCGGCCCAGTTGTCACGCACGTCTTCGGGGCTGAGCGCGGCGTGGTGGTAGCCGTTCGTCTCGCCGATGAACACCTCGGCGACGCGGCCGCCGCCGACGCTGAAGACGCGACCGGTTGCGGTGCACTCCTCGCTCGCCAGATAGGTCACCAGCGGCGAGATCAGGCCGGGGTCGAGCTTGTCGCCGAGAGCGCCGAGCAGACTCTCGGTCATGCGAGTCAGCGCCAATGGGGCGATTGCGTTCGCCGTGATGTTGTACTTGGCGCCCTCGACGGCCAGCACGCGCGTGAAGCCGACGAGGCCCATCTTCGCTGCGCCGTAGTTGGCCTGGCCGAAGTTGCCGAAGATGCCGGCCGCCGACGACGTGCTGATGACGCGCCCGTAGCGCTGCTCGCGCATGTGCGGCCACGCAGCCTGGGTGACGTTGAACGCGCCCTTCAGGTGCACGGCGAGCACGGGATCGACGAGGTCCGGTGTCATGTTGTGGAACGCCTTGTCGCGCAGGATGCCCGCGTTGTTGATGACGATGTCGACCCGGCCGAATGCATCGAGTGCGGTCTGGACGATGGCTGCACCGCCTTCCGGCGTGGACACGCTGTCGGCGTTGGCCACGGCGTCGCCACCCGCCGCCTTGATCTCGTCCACCACGTGGTCGGCGGCGCCCTTGTCGCTGCCGCTGCCGTCCACTGCGCCACCGAGATCGTTGACCACGACCAGCGCGCCGCGAGATGCCATCAGCAGCGCGTGCTGGCGCCCGAGGCCGCCACCGGCACCCGTGATGATTGCTACCTTGCCGTCGAATCCGAGATCGCTCATGGCCCCGAACGCTATCCACCAGGGTCAGGAGTTGGCGGCGTGCGCTTTGAGTCGTTTGTAGTCGAGCTTGCCGTTTGCGGCGCGGCCGATGGTGTCCACGACGATGATGCGCTTGGGCGACTTGTACGCGGCGAGGGTGGTGCGTACGTGTTGGATCAACTCGGCCGCGTCGATGGTGGCGCCGTCGGCCGGCTCCACCAGCGCGGTGATGGCCTCACCGAATCGCTCGTCCGGAAGGCCGACCACTGCGGCGTCGTTGACGCTGGGGTGCAGCTTGAGCGCTTCCTCGACCTCTTCGGGGTACACCTTCTCGCCACCGGTGTTGATGCACTGGCTGCCCCGGCCGAGGAGCTTGACCGAACCGTCGGCCTCGACTTCGGCAAAGTCACCGGGGATGCTCCAGCGCACGCCCTCGAACGTGACGAAAGTGGCTGCGGATTTCTCTGCGTCCTTGTAGTAGCCGACGGGTGTCCGGCCGCGCAGCGCCACCCGGCCGCGCTCGCCGCTGCCGGGGATCACCTCGCGACCGTCGTCGGTGAGCACCTTGGTGTGCGCGGACAGCACGAACGTGCCGGTCTTCTGACGCGCGTTGCCGACACCGTCGGCCGTGCTGATATCGGCCGTGCTGATATCAGCCGTGCTGGTGTCGGCGGTGGTGGTGTTGTTCGCCATGCCGATGGCCTCGCTGCTGCCGAGGCTGTCGATCATGATCAACCGCGGGTTGTGCCGCAGCAGGCCGGCCTTGGTCTCGGCCGACCACATCACGCCGCTGGAGATGATGACCCGCATCGACGAGAAGTCCCAACGATCGGGGTTCGCGTCGAGGGCGCGCAGGATGGGCTTGGCGAACGCGTCGCCGACGATGGACATGCTGTTCACCCGATGCTGCTGGATGGTGTCGAGGAGTTCCTGCGGATCGAAGTGACGGCCGACCATCGTCACGATCGAGCCGGCCAGCGCCAGGTTCCACATCGCGTTGAACGCACCGGTGCCGTGCATCAGCGGCGCAGCGGGCAGGTTGCGGGGCCCGGGCTTGGTGACACGTGCGTCGAGGTCGCCCCAGCCCGGCGCGGGCGGCAGCGGCTGGCGCGAGGCCGCGTCGAGTGAACCGATGACATCGTCTTGGCGCCACATGACGCCCTTCGGCATGCCGGTGGTGCCGCCGGTGTACAGCATGTAGATGTCGTCGGGCGAGCGACCCCACGGCGCCGCTACGCGCCCCGGCGCCGACATGGCGGCGGTCTCGTAGGCAACCGCCCAGTCCGGGCAGGGCGTGGAGCCGTCGTCGACCCAGATCCACGTGCGCACGGCGGGGAGACGGTGGCGCAGGCCATCGCAGCGCTCGGTGAACGATCCGTGAAACACCACGCCGATCGCATCCGCGTTCTCCCAGAGGTACACGATCTCGTCGTCGGTGTAGCGGTAGTTCGTGTTCACGGGGACCAGACCGGCTTTGTACAGGCCGAACATGCTCTCCAGGTACTCGGGGCAGTTGTAGAGGTAGTGGGCCACCTTGTCCTGGTGCTGCACGCCGGCCGCAAGGAAGGTGGCGGCGATGCCATCGGCGCGACGGTCGAACTCGCGCCATGTGTACGAGCGGTCGCCTTGAACTTGAGCGACGGCGTCGGGGAAACGATCCGCATGGTGCTCCCACGTGTCGGCGAAGTTCCAGCCGGGCGTGCCGACAGCGGTTACGGTCATGGATCGAATCTACGCCCCGCCACCTGGGTTCACCCAGGCGTCGGGGGCGACACCAGCGGCCGTTGGATCAGGCAATCGCGGGCGGGCCGTCGCGCAGGCGGTCCATCGAGGCAGCCACCGGGTCCGGGCCGTGCATCGCGTCCCAGAGGCTCTCGATCCACCACGTCGCCCCGGCCTCGAACCAGGCGGCCGGGGAGTGCTCCTGGCAACTGCCCTCGACGATCACGTCGTATGGCGCGTCACCGACGCCGGCGCGGATGGCCGGCATCGCGTCGCTGAGCTCGTCGAGCGTTGCCTGGCGCGCAACCCCGTTGTCGACCACCTGCGGGATGAGACCGTTCCAGCGAAGCGCGCGGGCCATGGAGCGCTTGGAGTCCAAGGCGCCCACGCACCACACCGGCGGATGCGGCTGTTGGATCACGTGCTTGATCGTGGGGAAGTCACTGGGCGTCAGTGTGTAGTGCTGCCCGTCGTGCGAGACGGGCTCGCCGGTCCACAACGCGGTCATGACCTGCAGCCCCTCGTCCATCAGTTCGGCGCGCATGCGCCGATCACACACCTCACCGAACTCGGCGAAGCCGCTGTCCAGCGCGCCGAGCCCGACAGACAGGGTGACCCGGCCGCGGGACAACCGATCGACCGTCGCCACCTGCCCGGCAAGCTCCCACGGCTTGCGCCGCGACACCGGCGTCAACATCGTTCCCAACCGCAACGTGGTGGTGCGGATCGCCGCCGCCCCGAGCGACACCCATGCGTCCACGCCGTACAGCGCCTCCCAGACGAACAATCCGTCCCAGCCCGCCGCCTCGGCGGCCACCGCCATCTCGGCGACGTCCGCCGCGTCTCCGTGAGGAACCACGAATCCGAAGCGCATGCCACCACGCTACTCCTGCCACGGGGACCCTGCCGCCGGGACCCCCCGGCTGCTGAGACCCGAGACCGGGGGGTGGGCATAGTCTCGCCGGATGGACTTCCAGCTCCCCGCCGACGATGCTCCGCGCCGGATCGCAGTTCGTGAATGGATACGGGAGCACCCAGCGGCCTCGGGCCGGGAGCTGGCCGAAGCTGGTTACGTCGCGCCGCACTGGCCGGTCCCGTTCGGCTTGGGGGCAGACCCGATTCATCACTTGATCGTGGATGACGAGCTCGCCAAGGCGGGCGTCCGTCGGCCGAACAATCCGATCGGCATCGGCTGGGCGGGACCGACCCTGCTGTACGCCGGCACGGACGCGCAGAAGCAGCGCTACCTGCCGCCATTGCTCAGCGGCCAGGAGTTCTGGTGCCAGCTGTTCAGCGAACCCGGCAGCGGCAGCGATCTGGCCAGTCTTGGCACCCGTGCGGTACGCGACGGCGACGAGTGGATCATCAATGGCCAGAAGATCTGGACGAGCGGCGCACAGCACGCGAAGTTCGGCATTCTCATCGCGCGGACTGATCCGGACTTGCCCAAGCACAAGGGAATCTCGTACTTCATCTGCCCGATGCAGGTGCCCGGCATCGAGATCCGCACCATCACCGAGATGACCGGTGGACACACGTTCAACGAGGTCTTCTTCACCGACGTGCGCATTCCGGCGGACAGCCTGGTTGGTGACCTGAACGACGGCTGGCGCCTGGCCAAGGTCACGCTCGGCAACGAGCGCGTCTCGTTGTCCACCGGCGGTGTGCTGTGGGGTGGGGGACCAACGGCGCTGGAGATGCTGGAGGCGGTGAAGGAGAACGGTCCGGTGACGGACCGGTTGATGCGTCAGCGT
>JAYTSB010000244.1:0-6854 GCA_043745825.1 Actinomycetota bacterium
TGGAGCACATGGTGGTGCAGGACATCTTCCTCACCAAGACCGCTCAGCTGGCCGATGTCGTGCTGCCCGCGACTGCGGCGTGGTGCGAGGCCGAGGGCACCGTCACCAACAGCGAACGCCGTGTTCAGCGCGTCCGCAAGGCCATCGACGGTCCACCCGGCACGCGTGACGACACCGAGATCATCATCGAGCTGGCCCGCCGGCTCGGTCATCCGGAGTGGGACTACCCCACCGCCGAATCGATCTTCGAGGAACTGCGCACGCTCTCGCCGATGCACGCCGGGATGACGTACCGCCGGCTCGAAGAGATGGGAGGCATCCAGTGGCCGTGTCCCCACGACGACACGCTGGAGCCTTCGTTCCTCCACGGCCGGCTGTGGGCCGAGGATCCTGCCGATCGTGGTCGTTTGGCCCCGTTCAGCCCCGTCCCGTGGGCCGGGCCGGTGGACGAGCTCGACGACGAGTTCCCGATCCGGCTCACCACCGGTCGTCGCCTCGACTCGTACAACACGGGGGTGCAGACGTCTGCGATCGCGTCGCCGATGCGCCAGGGCGAGACCATCGACGTCAACCCCGACGACGCCATGCGTCTCGGCATCGAGCAGGGTGAGATCGTCCGCGTCTGCTCACGCCGCGGCGGCATCGATGCCCCCGTGCGCTTCGACGCACACCTGCGCCCGGGCCTGGCATTCATGACGTTCCACTTCCCCGACGAGGTCGACGTGAACGTGCTCACCATCGAGGCCAACGATCCCAAGAGCGGCACCGCCGAGTTCAAGGCGTCGGCAATCCGGATCGACAAGATCGCCGCCACCACGACGGCGCCGGATCCGGTCGCTGTGGCGGGCGACTAGGACCGCGACCCCATGGACCTCCGCTTTCCCACGGCAGAGCCGACGCTCGCCGAGATCCAGGCTCTCGATGCCGTCATCGGTGAGTCCACCGTGGCTGAGGGCTGGGAGCGCGAGCATGGTGGCGCTCATCGCGCCGCGTCTCAGCGCCACCACCTGCTTGGCGCGCTGCACGCCCTGCAGGACCGGGTCGGCTGGATCAGCCCTGGCGGGCTCGGCGAGCTCAGCCGCCGGCTCGACGTACCGCCGGCCGAGGCCTACGGCGTGGCCAGCTTCTACGCGATGTTCGCAATGGAGGAACGGCCACTCAAGACCGTGCACGTCTGCGCCGATCTGGCCTGCCAGACGCGAGGCGCCGGCGCGTTGATGGACGCATTGGAAAACGAGCCGGGCTGGACGCCGAGCCCGTGCCTCGGCCTGTGCGAACGGGCTCCGGCGGTCCTGGTGATCGAGGCCGGTGAGCATCCGCACGAAGCCGTGATCGCGCCGGCATCTGCTGACGGCGTGATCATCGCGATCCGCCGCCCGGTGGCCGAACTGGCCGAACTGGCCGCCGAAGCACCTGTCGCCGCAGCGGCACCACAGACCACCCCACAGACGGCCCCGGACATGGCGACGGACGTGGCCAACGATCTCGTCCTTCTTCGACGCGTCGGTATCGTCGACCCGTCGTCGTTGGACAGCTACCGGTCCCATGGCGGTTACAGCGCACTGCGCGCTGCTCTCGAAATGGGCCCGGCCGAGATCATTCGGGAGGTCACCGAATCGAACCTCGTCGGTCGCGGTGGAGCAGCCTTTCCAACGGGCCGCAAGTGGTCGGCGGTCGCCAGCCAGCCGGTGCGGACCCGCTACCTCGTGTGCAACGCCGACGAGAGCGAGCCGGGAACGTTCAAGGACCGCCTGCTTATCGAGGGCGACCCGTTCGCGCTGGTGGAGGCGATGACGATCGCTGCGTTCGCAACGGGTTGCGAGCAGGGCTACGTGTACCTGCGCGGCGAGTACCCGCGCGCCCACCACCATCTGCAACACGCAATCGACGTGGCTCGGGCGCGTGGCTTGCTCGGCGCCGATGTGATGGGCCACGGCTTCACCTTCGACCTCGAGATCGTGCGCGGCGCCGGCGCGTACATCTGCGGCGAGGAAACCGCCATCTTCAACTCGATCGAGGGATACCGCGGCGAGCCGCGCAGCAAGCCCCCGTTTCCCGTGGAGGTCGGACTGTTCGGCAAGCCCACCGTCGTGAACAACGTGGAGACGCTCGTCAACGTGCTGCCCGTGATGTTGCGCGGGGGACGCGCCTACGCCGGCGTCGGCACGGGCGGCTCCACGGGCACGAAGCTGTTCTGCGTGTCCGGCAACGTGGCCAGGCCGGGCGTGTACGAGGTGCCATTCGGCAAGACGCTGCGCGAGGTCCTCGAGCTTGCCGGTGGCGTGACCTCCGGGCGCACGCTGCAGGCCGTGCTGATGGGCGGCGCCGCCGGCTCCTTCGTTCGCCCCGACGAGATCGACTTCCCACTCACCCTCGAGGGCGCACGCGAGCACAAGACCACATTGGGCTCGGGCGTCGTGATGGTGCTCGACGACACCGTCGACCTGCCCACGTTCCTGCGCCGCATCGCCGCCTTCTTCCGCGACGAGTCGTGCGGGCAGTGCGTGCCGTGCCGCGTGGGCACCGTTCGCCAGGAGGAAGCCCTGATCCGCCTCACCGTCAAACCGGAACACGTCAGGCCGGACGTCGACCGCACCCACGAACTGCAACTGCTGCGCGACGTCGGCATCGCCATGCGCGATGCCTCGATCTGCGGCCTCGGCCAGACCGCGTGGGGCGCCATCGAATCAGCCATCGACCGCTTGGGAGCCCTCACGTGACCACCACAACTGGCACAACTGGCACAACTGGCACCCCCGGCACGCCCGTGTCCATGCCCCGCCGCGCAGTCACCGTCTCGATCGACGGCAACGAGATGAAGGTGCCCGAGGGATCCACGCTGCTCGATGCGTGTCGAAGCAACGGCACCGACGTTCCCACGCTCTGCTACGGCGAGACCATCGATCCGGTCAACGCCTGCCGGTTGTGCGTCGTGGAGGTCGAGAACAACCGAGTCCTGGTGCCCTCGTGCTCGCGCAAGGTGGAGGACGGCATGGTGGTGCACACCAACACCGATCGCACCCGGCACTCGCGCAAGATGGTGCTGGAGCTGCTCGGCTCCTCGGTGGATCTCTCCACCGCCCCGCGCGTCGACGGCTGGATGCAGCAGTACGGCGCCGATCCCAGCCGCTTCGGCGACGGCGTCAAGACCGTGCACCAGCCGGTCAAGGTGGACAACGAGCTGTACGTGCGGGACTACTCGAAGTGCATTCTCTGCTACCAGTGCGTCGATGCCTGCGGCACCGAGTGGCAGAACACCTTCGCCATCGCCGTGGCCGGTCGCGGGTTCGGTGCCCACATCAGCACCGAGTACGACGTGGAACTGCCCGAATCCGCGTGTGTGTACTGCGGCAACTGCATCGCCGTGTGCCCGACCGGTGCACTGATGTTCAAGACCGAGCACGAGATGCGCGCCGAGCACACGTGGGATGAATCGGCGCAGCGGCAGACGGACACGATCTGCCCCTACTGCGGTGTGGGGTGCACGCTCACACTGCACACACAGGACAACGAGATCGTCAAGGTGACGTCGCCGATGGACCACTCCGTCACGTCCGGCAACCTGTGCATCAAGGGACGATTCGGCTTCCAGCACGTCTCCACGAACCGTTAGCTTCGGCGCGTGAGGATCGAGGCCGCCACCGCGTGGCTGGAGAACCACATCGACTACTCGTCCTGGGCGGCGCGTTCGGGCCGCACCGGAGAGGTCGACCTCTCGCTGGATCGCATGCAGCGTTTCGTCGCCGAGCTGGGCAACCCGCACGCCGGATTGGCGATCGTGCATGTGACGGGCACGAACGGCAAGGGCTCCACGTCGCGGATGATCACGCGGCTGCTGTTGGCTGAGGGGCTGCGCGTGGGTACGTACTCCAGCCCGCATCTTGCGAGCTACACCGAGCGGTTCAGGATCGACGATGAGGACATCGACGAGGACACCCTCGCGGGCTTGCTCACGCGCATGTCCGCCACGGAACACCGCCTCGGTGGCCGGTTGATGCCGTTCGAGATCCTCACCGGTACGGCGTACACGCTGTTCCACGAGCGTGCGGTGGACGTCGCCGTCGTGGAGGTGGGCGTCCTCGGTCGTTACGACGCGACCAACGTTGCCGACGGGCGCGTCGCCGTCATCACCAACATCGGCTTCGACCACACCAGCGGCGACGGCGACTGGCAGATGCGGATCGCCACGGAGAAGGCCGGCATCGTCAAGCCTGGGGCGCATCTCGTGCTCGGCGCGGTCGACGCGCGGTTCGACCCCGCGTTCACTGCCCAGCAGCCCGGCGCGATCTGGCGCCTCGGCGAGCAGATCACGGTCACCGCCGACGCGCCCACGCCTCCGGGCCGGCGGATCTCGGTCACCACGCCTTGGCAGTCGATGACCGACCTCGACGTGCCGCTGCACGGTGCCCACCAGACGCTCAACGCTGCCCTCGCCATCACGGCGGCCAGCGCCTTCCTCGGGCACGCCCTCGACGAGAACCGAGCTCGCGCCGGACTCGCAGGGGTAACCATGCCGGCCCGCCTCGAGCCGTTCGTCCTGGGACCTGCAGGCGGGCCGCCGGGCACCGGGCCAACAGTGATCCTCGACGGCGCACACAACCCCGACGCGGCGCGGGCGCTGTCCGATTCGCTCGCCGAGATCGCCCAACCCGGCCGGCGCGTGCTGGTGATCGGTCTGCTCGCCGGGCGCGACCCTGCGGCAATGCTCGAGGCCGTGCGGGCCAGACGCTTCGACGAGATCATCACGTGCACACCTCCCACGGCGCGCGCTCGCCCGGCGGCCGAGCTCGCTGCCGCGGCCGTCACGTTGGGGAACGCGGCGACATCGATCGACGACGTCGGCGACGCGCTGGCCGCGGCCGTCGCCCGTGCTGCACCGGCGGATCAGATCGTGGTGACCGGCAGCATCTACCTCGTGGCCGATGCACGCAGCTGGCTGCTTGCGCGCTGACACGCAGCGCTGCTCAGGCGCGGTGGCGGTAGAACTCGACGTCCTCCGGGGGCAGCGGAGGGTTGCCGATGATCAGGTCGGCGGCCTTCTCGGCCATCATCATCACCGGTGCATAGATGTTGCCGTTGGTCACGTACGGCATCGCCGAGGCATCGCAGACGCGCAGACCCTGGGTGCCGTGCACCCGCATGGTCAGCGGGTCCACCACCGACATCGTGTCGGTGCCCATCCGGCACGTGCACGACGGATGGAGCGCGGTCTCGGCGTCACGGGCAACCCACTCGAGGACTTCCTCGTCGGTCTGCACTGCGGCACCCGGTGAGATCTCCCCGAGGCTGAAATCGTCGAACGCATGGGCTGCGAGGATGCTGCGCGTCACGCGGATGGCTTCCACCCACTCGCGCCGGTCCTGATCGGTGGAGAGGTAGTTGAAGCGCAGCGCGGGCTTGACGCCCGGATCCTTCGACGTGATCTTCACCGAACCGCGTGCATCGCTGTACATCGGGCCGATGTGCACCTGATACCCGTGCTCGATCGACTCGGGTTTGCCATCAGGTCCATCGGGCATCGAGCCGTCGTAGCGGATCGCGATCGGCAGGAAGTGGAACATCAGGTTCGGGTAGGCGACGTCGTCGTTGGAGCGGACGAAACCTCCGGCCTCGAAGTGGTTCGTTGCACCCTCGCCACGGCGGAAGAACAGCCACTTGAACCCGATCCACGGGCGCTTCCACATCTTCAGCGCCGGCTGCATCGTGACCGGCTGCTTGCAGCGGTGCTGGATGTAGACCTCCAGATGGTCCTGCAGGTGCTCGCCAACCCCGGGCAGGTGATGGACCACCGGTACGCCCAGCGCTTCCAGCTCGTCACGGTTGCCGACGCCGCTCAGCTGCAGCAACTGCGGAGTGTTGATCGATCCCCCGCAGAGCACGACCTCGCGCGCCCGTGCGGTTTGGGTCTCGCGGCGCCGGAGCCCGCTGCGCGAGCGGGCCCGGTACTGCACACCGGTGGCCGTCGTGCCCTCGAACAGCACCTTGGTCACCAACGCCCCGCACACCAGCGTGACGTTGGGTCGGTCGAGCACCGGGTGGAGATAGGCGCGCGCGGCGCTCAGCCTTCGACCACGGTAGATGTTGCGGTCGAACTTGGCGAAGCCCTCCTGGCGGTAGCCGTTCACGTCGGTCGTCAGCGGGTAGCCGGCCTCCTGCACGGCGGCGAAGAACGCGTCGAACAGCGTCGTGTCAGCGGCGCCGCGCTCCAACACCAGCGGGCCCTTGGAGCCACGGAACTCGTCGCCCCCGGCCATGCACCTCTCCATCTTCTTGAAGTACGGCAGGCAGTGGGCGAAGTCCCACGTCTCCATGCCCGGATCCGCCGCCCAGCGCTCGAAGTCCAGCGGGTTGCCGCGCTGGAAGATCATCCCGTTGATGCTGCTGGAGCCACCCAGCACCTTGCCGCGAGCGTGGTAGATGCGCCGGCCGTTCATGAACGGTTCCGGCTCCGACTCGTACTTCCAGTCGTAGAAGCGGCTACCGATCGGGAACGCGAGTGCCGCAGGCATGTGGATGAACACGTCCCATTTGGAGTCCCGACGTCCGGCCTCCAACACCAGCACCTGCTTGGTCGGGTCTGCACTGAGCCGGTTGGCCAGGGCGCACCCCGCCGAGCCCCCGCCGACGATGACGTAGTCGTACACCCGTGGCTCGTCGTTCACCTGTGGTTCAGTCATCCGATCAGTCTCGCTTGCTGTCGGCTCGGGCGCGCACGGCAGCCTCCACGTGTTCGATGGTCAGCCCGCAGCAGCCACCCAGGACGCGTGCGCCCCGTGCAATCCAGTCCGTGAAGAACGTCTCCAGACGCTGCGGTTCGATGGTGTCCACGAACTGCCAGTCGGGCATCTCGAAGT
>JAYTSB010000245.1:0-3019 GCA_043745825.1 Actinomycetota bacterium
GCAGCGGTTGAGCTGCGCTGTTACCCAACCTTCACACGCACATCCGCCGATTCGTCATCGTGGCGTCGGAAAATGCGGCAGCATTGCACGTGTGACCGACATCGCAGACCCGTCGCTGCCGAGACCGTCCACCACACCATCCCCCACGCCGTCCACCACATCGGGCCGGAACGGTGGGTCGTCGAAGGGCTATCAGCTGAGCGACCGCTACACACGCGACGTTGGACGCGTGTTCCTGTCGGGCGTACAGGCGCTGGCCAGACTGCCGCTGGAGCAGATGCGAGTCGATCGCCTCAACGGTCTGGAGACTGCTGCGTTCGTGTCGGGCTACCCGGGTTCGCCACTCGCCGGCTTCGATAAGGAGGCAATGGCCGCGGCGCGCCTGGCCGGTGTGTTGCCGTACGTGCACACCCCCGGTCTCAACGAGGAGCTCGCCGCCACCGCCGTGATGGGCAGCCAGTTCGCCGCCGAGCAGGGCGATTGCCGTTACGCCGGCATCACCGGTTACTGGTACGGCAAGACCCCGGGCGTCGATCGGGCGAGCGATGCGCTCCGCCACGCAGTGTTCGCCGGTGTGCATCGGCACGGCGGCGCGGTCGCCTTCGTCGGCGACGACGCCGCGGCGAAGTCGTCGACGCTGCCCAGCTCGGCTGACGCGGCGCTCGTGGGTCTGCACGTGCCCATCCTCACGCCGGGCGACGTTCAGGCGGTGCTCGACCTCGGTCGCCACGCCGTCGCGATGTCGCGTGCCAGCGGGCTCTGGGTGGGGTTGAAGGTCGCAGCACCGGTGGCCGACGGCACCGGCACCATCGACCTCGACCTGCATCGTGTGGTGCCGATCATCCCGGAGATGGAGGTCCGGGGCACGCGGTTCGTCCCGCATGCCGATGGCGGTCTGCTCACGCCGCACACCCTCGATCTTGAGCGCGAGGTGTTCGAGGTGCGCATCGAGCTGGCCCGCCAGTACGGCGCAGAGAACCGACTCAACGAGATCGTGGTGAGTCCGCCCCGTGCCTGGATGGGCCTTGCGGCGTGCGGGCAGACGTTCCAGGAGATGCGCCAGGCCCTGCACATGTTGGGCTTGCGCACCGACCAGGACATCGCCGATGCCGGCATCCGCCTGCTGCTCGTCCGGATGCCGTCACCGATCGACCACGGCCTGCTGCGCCGGTTCGCGGCCGGCCTCACCGAGATCCTCGTGGTGGAGGACAAGAACCCGACGCTGGAGCGGTTGCTGAAGGACGCGCTCTACAACTCGCCGGACCGACCCACCATCACCGGCAAGCGGGATGAGCTGGACCGTGCACTGTTGCCAGCCCACGGATCGCTCGATGCCGACGCGATCGCAGGGCCACTGCGCAGCCGCCTGGCCCAACGCCTGACCGACGATCGTCTCGCCCCGCTGCCCACTGCCGCCGCCGCCGGCAGGAAGCTGATCCCGCTGTCGCTGAACCGCACCCCGTACTTTTGCAGCGGCTGCCCGCACAACATCAGCACACAGGTGCCCGACGGATCACTGGTCGGCGGCGGCATCGGGTGCCATTCGATGGTGGCGATGATGGAGTCCGAGCGCGTCGGCGAGATCGTGGGGCTCACGTGCATGGGCAACGAGGGCGCGCAGTGGATCGGCATGGCACCGTTCGTGGAGACGCCGCACCTGATCCAGAACCTCGGTGACGGAACCTATGCGCACAGTGGCCAACTCGCGGTGCGTGCCGCCGTTGCGGCCGGCGTGAACATCACCTTCAAGATCCTCGTCAACGGCGTGGTGGCGATGACCGGCGGGCAGGATCCGCAGGGCGCGGTGGACGTGCCAACGATGGCCAGGATCCTGCTGCTGCAGGGCGTGGCGCGGGTGCTGATCACCACCGACGATCTGCAACGTTACGACGACGTCAGCCTGCCGGCCGGAGCCGAGGTGTGGGACCGGTCCAGGATCGTGGAGGCCCAGCAGCTGCTGGCAGCGGTTCCCGGCACCACGGTGTTGTTGCACGATCAGGCATGTGCTGCCGAGAAACGTCGCCTGCGAAAGCGCGATCTCGTGCCCACGCCGCCGTTCCGCGTGATCATCAACGAGCGCGTCTGTGAGGGCTGCGGCGACTGCGGCCAGAAGAGCAACTGCCTATCGGTACAGCCCGTGGAGACCGAGTTCGGGCGCAAGACCCGCATCGATCAGAGCTCGTGCAACCTCGACTTCTCCTGCATCAACGGCGATTGCCCCAGCTTTGCCACCGTCACTCCGGCCACACGTCGGCGGGGAAGGGCCACCGGGAAGACGAAGCGACGCGGCATGACGCCGCCGCCTGGGTCCATTCCGGCGCCGAACGTGATCGTCTCGCGAGAGGATCTCGTGGTTCGGATGCCCGGCATCGGCGGCACCGGCGTGGTCACGGTGAGTCAGATCCTCGGCACCGCGGCGATGCTCGAAGGGTTCCACGTCCGCGGCTTGGACCAGACAGGACTGTCGCAAAAGGCAGGCCCCGTCGTGAGTGATCTCGTGCTCAGCCGCAATGAGCCGCAGGGTTCGAACAAGGCCGCGTCGGGCGCAGTCGACGTCATGCTGGCGTTCGATCTGCTCGGCGCGGCGGCCGATGCGCAGCTGAAGGGTGCATCGGCGCAGCGCACGGTGGTGATCGGTTCGGCCTCCGCCACGCCCACCGGCGCGATGGTGCTGCACCCGACTCTGGCCTACCCGCCGCACTCGGCGCTGCAGCTCCGGTTGAACGCCAACAGTCGCTCCGCGCTCAACCACTACGTGCCGGCGGCTGAGCTCGCGACGGGGCTCTTCGGTGACACCGCGACGGCGAACGTGCTCCTGACCGGTGCCGCCCTCCAGGCGGGTGTCCTGCCCATCTCCGTGGAGAACATGGAGCGGGCCATCGAGCTGAACGGCGTGGCGGTGGAGCGCAACCTGGCTGCGCTGCGTTGGGGCCGGCAGTGGATCGTCGATCCCGCCGACGTGATCGCCGCCGTCGGACTCGGAGCGAACGACACCGTCGGCACCGACGCCGAGGCCTCT
>JAYTSB010000246.1:0-3780 GCA_043745825.1 Actinomycetota bacterium
ATCACCAACGACGACGAGCAGCGGCAGCTCAAACGGCTCGACACCGTGCGCCAGGATCGCAACCAGGCTCGGGTCGATGAGGTACTCACCCGCCTGGCATCGGAGGCGGCAGACCCGGAGATCAACGTGATGCCGACACTGATCGAGGCGGCCGGCGCCTATGCGTCGCTGGGCGAGATGATGGGCACCCTCAGCCACGTTTTCGGGCGCCACGTCGAAGTGCCGACGATATGAGCGAACGAATTCTGATCGGCAAGGTCGGCCTGGACGGCCATGACCGCGGCGTGAAGGTGGTGGCCCGAATCCTGCGCGACGCCGGCTTCGAGGTCATCTACACCGGACTCTTCCAGACGCCCGCAACCATGGCGGCGGCAGCGGTGGACGAAGACGTCGACCTGGTCGGTCTCTCGATGCTGTCCGGCGCTCACATGACCCTCGCCCCGCTGGTGGTGCAGGAGTTGCGCGCCAGGGGGTCGCACGCTCCCGTGGTCGTCGGCGGCATCATCCCCGAGCCGCACATCGCGCGGCTGCACGACGCCGGCATCGCCGCCGTTCTCACGCCTGGCGCGCCAGCGACCGATCTGGTTGCCACCATCCGCCGTGTGCTCGACGAAGCCGAAACGACCACGCCAGCGAGTCCCGAGCCATGAACACGTCCTCCGCTCGCTCTGTCGCCGACATCATCCGCGACGCGGTGCATCGGGTTCGGGGCGGCGACGGTCAGTCACTCGCCGATGCAGTCCTCGCCGTTCCGGCCAGCGCGATCAGCACCTTTCTCCACGCCAACTTCGAGGCCGGTCGCGAGGGGGTGCATCTCACCACCGGCATCGCCGCGTCGCCAGGTGCTGCGTCGGGCGCCGTCGTGCTCGACGCAGCAAGCGCCATCGAGGCAGCAGACGACGGACGCGCCGTCATTCTCGTCCGCCGCGAGACCACCCCCGACGACGTGCTCGGAATGCAGTCGGCACGTGGCATCCTCACCACCAACGGCGGCATCACCAGTCACGCTGCCGTGGTCGCCCGCGGATGGGGAATCCCCGCAGTGGTCGGCGCGGGCGAATTGGTCATCGACGACACCGGTGTCCGCGTGGGTGAACGACACATCGAGCCGGGCACCCAGATCTCGATCAATGGCAGCACCGGCGAAGTGTTCCTCGGCGCCGCGGCGACCTCGACGGAGCAGGCACCCGCAGAGCTGGCGACCCTGCTCGACTGGGCCGACCAGATCCGCCTCGCCGCCGAGACAGTCGTCGCTGTGCTCGCCAACGCCGACAACGCCGCCGACTCGGCGCACGCGCGCCGAATGGGAGCCGAGGGCATCGGGCTGTGCCGCACCGAGCACATGTTTTTGGCTGCAGAACGACTGCCGCTCGTGCGGCGCCTGATCCTCACCGACGACCCCGATGTCGAGCGTCACGCGCTCGCCGATCTCGAGGCTGCGCAGCAGGCAGACTTCGAGGGGATCCTTGCTGAGATGGCCGGACTGCCCGTCACGATCCGCCTCCTCGACCCGCCGTTGCATGAGTTCCTTCCCGACTTGATGCAGCTGGTTGCGGCCGAGGCGCGTGGCGACCTGGACCACGAGGGCCACCTCGAGCTGGCCGCCGTGCGTCGCCTCCACGAGGTGAATCCCATGATCGGTACGCGCGGCGTGCGCCTTGGTGTCGTGCGACCAGGACTGTACGAGATGCAGGTACGTGCGCTGTTGCGTGCCGTCATGACCGCTGACTCGTTGGGCCACGAACCCAACGTGGACGTGATGATTCCGCTGGTCGTCGATCCCAGCGAAATGCGTCTGGCGCGTGAATGGGTGGCCGACGCTGCTCGCGACGTCGCGTTCGTCGG
Source organism: Actinomycetota bacterium (assembly GCA_043745825.1). Classification (GTDB taxonomy): domain Bacteria; phylum Actinomycetota; class Acidimicrobiia; order Acidimicrobiales; family Ilumatobacteraceae; genus WLMZ01. The sequence continues at coordinate 1,846 of JAYTSB010000246.1, forward strand.
GCACGTGGGTGTTGGCGCGATGTTGGAGACCCCGCGAGCAGCGCTCCTGGCCGGCGAGCTCGCCGAGGTGAGCGACTTCTTCTCGTTCGGCACCAACGACCTCACCCAGCTGATCTTCGGTTTCAGCCGGGACGACGTCGGCAGCAAGCTGATCCCCGAGTATCTCCGAGCCGGATTGTTGATGAGCGACCCCTTCGAGTCGCTCGACGAGGCCGGCGTGGGGCGCATCATTCGATCCGCATGCGAGAACGCACGCGCAACGGACCCCACGATGAGAATCGGCGTCTGCGGCGAGCAGGCCGGCGACCCTGAGTCGGCCAAGATGCTCGTCACCTACGGCGTCGACTACGTCAGCTGTTCGCCCTACCGCGTGCCCGTCGCGCGGTTGGCAGTTGCGCAGGCACTGGTGGAGAACCACCGCATCAGTCTCGATGCGCTCAGCGCGATCAGCTGCGCGTGGTCCACGACCCACCCTGATCCCGGCAATGACCCCGCTGGAACTGTCACAGCCGGCGATGACGCCGCCGGCACGCATCCTGAGGCCGCCGCAGAGCCCAACACGGGCGACGCTCCGGAGGCACTTGAGTTCCTCGTCCTCCACGCCCTGCGGATCAAGGGCTTCTCGGGTGTCGACACCCTCGCCGACATCGCCGGCGTCGGCGCCGACGTGGTGGCCCCGATGCTGTCGAAACTGGCCGAGGTCGGCATGTGTAAGCATCTGGAGGCTCGAGGTCTGTGGCAGCTCACGCCCGCAGGTCGCGAACACCACCTGGCCATTCGGGCCGACATGCCCGCGGCGCAGGTCCAGCGCCTGAGCGCTCATTACGAGCCGTTTCTCGGGTTCAACCTTGCGTTCAAGGACCTCTGCAATCGCTGGCAGATGCGGGGCACTGAGCCCAACGACCACACTGACTCTGCGTTCGACCGGGCCCGCATCGACGAGTTGCAACAGATGCACGACGACGCGGTGGTCCACCTCCGCGGCTTCGCAACAGAGCTGCCCCGCTTCGAGACCTATGAACGCAGACTCGCCATCGCGCTGGCCAAGCTGGCCGATGGCGAGACGCGCATGTTCACCGGCGTGATGTGCGGCAGTTACCACGATGTGTGGATGGAGCTGCACGAAGACCTCGTCCAACTGCTGGGCGTGGACCGCCATGCCGAAGGCAGCTATTGACCAGCTATCCGACGATGGTGACACTGCCCGTCGAGCCGTCAACAGTGATCAACGCCCCTTCGGGGATACGAGCGGTTGCCTGAATCACTGACATCGCGCACGGCACGCCGAGCTCGCGGCTGACGATTGCTGCGTGGCTTCCCACCGCCCCGACGTTGACGACCACGCCACCCACGGAGAGGAACAGCGGCGCCCACGCAGGGTCGGTGGTGGGTGCAACAAGGATGTCGGTGATGTCCATCTCCGGCGCGTCCATCGGGTCCAACACGATTCTGGCCCGTCCGGTGATGACACCAGGCGCGCCGGGCCCACCTTGCAAGATGTCGCCGACCTTGGCCTTGGGAATGTCAACGGAGTTGCGCTTCGGCCACGTGTCGATTGCTTCCTCGCCGCGACCGTTGCCAACGATATAGGGAGGGTCGACCGTGTGCAGGTGTTGAAATGCCTTCTCCCGTTCGGCAATGGTGGCAGAGAACTTCGTCGGCTCGATCAGAAACTCATCGAGCTCCTCGTCGAGCAGGTTGAACACATGATGCTTGTCGGCGATGGCGCCGCCAGCAACCATCCGACTGCCCAGCTCGTACATCGCCAGCTTCACTTCGTGAATCAGACGAATGCAGGCGTACTTGCCCTGCTCGCGCCAGCCGAACCAGTTCGCTGCAGCAGCCAGGCCAGCGGCAAGAGTGCCGTGGGTTTCAGGATCACCGGCGACGACATCGAGCAACTCGGTCGTCAGTCGCTCGCGCTCGAGCGCAGCG
>JAYTSB010000247.1:0-4286 GCA_043745825.1 Actinomycetota bacterium
ACGCAGACGGCAGCATCACCTTGCACGACGTGCCCCAGGGCGCGGCCCGGTCGTTGCGCCCCGACCGCTTGGAGGTGCGCCGGCCCGGTAGCCGTGGCCGGCTCACGTGGCAGAACGTGGGCGTGGTGGCCATCACCTGGGAGCAATTGAGCCTGTGGTGAGGCCGGGCTGGTGATGGCAGGGCTCTGGTGAGAGTGTGACGCCACCCTCGTCGTAGGGTCGCCGGGATGGGAGTTCGCCTCGATCCGACCGACGAGTACATGCACGAACTGGGCCCGGAGTCCAACTTCAACGAAAGCATGTACATCAACTGCTTCGACCCGGTGAACCAAGTGGGTGGATGGTTCCGCATCGGCAATCGCGCCAACGAGGGCTCCGCAGAGATGACCGTGTGCCTCTACCTGCCCGACGGCAAGGTGGGCTTCATGTTCAAGCGGCCCGCCATCGAGAACAACGACGCATTCGATGCCGGCGGCCTGACGTGGACAATGGTGCGCCCGTTCGAGGAGCTGAACGTGGACTACTCAGGCAAGGTCGTGGTGCTCGACGAGCCGCTGCAGATGTCGAACCCGAAGGATGCGTTCACGAACAACCCGTACGCCGAGTGCGAGGTGCACCTCACCTTCACCGGGCAGGGCAAGCCGAGCATGTTCGGTGGCGAGCCGGACCAGCCCCACGAGACGCCGGGCGAGGAGTTCGCCAAGGGCCACTACGAGCAGTTGGTCGAGGCATCGGGGAGCATTCGTGTCGGCGACCAGGAGTGGCAGATCACCGGTTGCGGGCTGCGCGATCACTCGTGGGGCCCGCGCTATTGGCAGGCACCGTGGTACTACCGCTGGCTCACCGCCAACTTCGGCAAGGACCTCGGGTTCATGGCCAGCCGCGTCGCCAAGAAGGACGGCCCCGGCACTCGCGGCGGCTTCGTCTGGGAGAACGGAGCGATGCACCTGTGCGATCACGTCGAGGTCAGCACCACGTTCGAGGGTGACGAGACATATCACCGCAAGATCAGCGGCCTACTGCGGTCGTCGCGCAGCAACCGCGAGTGGAGCTTCACCGGCGAGGTCATGAATCTCATCCCACTGCGCAACCGGCGTCAGGACCCCGACGGCAACTGGCTCGTGACCCGCATCAGCGAGGGCATGACCCGCTGGACGCTCGACGGTGCCGCCGATCGTGACCACGCCGTTGGATACGGGCTCAGCGAATACCTCGACCAGATCATCGACGACAAGCCGGTCGGCATCGCCGAGTAGCGCCGAGTGGCGCCTGCGAAACATCACTCCCGCAGGAACGAGACGATGTCCGGGAATGCCTGGCGGTCCTGGTAGAAGAACGCGTGCCCACCCTCGTACAGGCGCAGGTCGGCCCCGGCGATCTGCGCAGCGATGGCCTCGCCGTTGCTCACCGGGGCGATGCCGTCGAAGCGGCCCGAGGCCACCAACGTGGGGCAGATGATCTGCGGTAGGCGGTCGAACACATCGTGGTCGGCCCGCGCCCCGAGCTGTAAGCGTTCGCCGCGCAGCACCTCGGCCGGCTTGTCCATCGCGGTGCGGTCGGCCATGACCTGGGCCAGCATCCGGTCGCTGTCGTGGGTGGCCAGCCACTCCGGCGTGAACCGGGTGTCGAGGATGCGCAACCGAACCTCGGCGCGCTCCTCCTCGGTCAGCGCGCCGAGGGTGTGCAGCGGGTACGACGCCCGTCCCGGACCACCTGGCGACGTGCACACCAGCGCCAGGCGTTCGACCCGCTCCGGGAACGTGACCGCCAACTCCTGGGCCACCATGCCACCGAAGCTGACCCCTACCACGCGGTACCGGTCCCAGCCCTCGGCCTCGGCGAGCGCCGCCGCATCGGCCGCGTATTGGGCCATCGTGTAGGGGCCGGCGGGCACGCTTGTGCGACCAAGCCCGCGCTGATCGTGGGCAAGCAGATCGAAGTCCGTGAACATGCCGAGCAACGGGGCCGAGGCCGCGAGCGTGGCCCCCGAGCCGTTCAGGAACAGCAGCCGAGGCCCGGCACCGGCGCGCTCGAAGTACACATCGATGCCATTGAGATGATGGGTGGGCACGGCATCGCACCGTAATCCGCCATAGGGTCCGGGCATGAGGCCGAGCCGTGATCGCATCCCGCCGGGTCGAGGACAGGAGAGCGTCTGGGACTATCCCCGACCGCCTGCCGTCGTGCCAACCGACGCGCACGTGCGCGTGATCCACCACGGTGTGGTCGTCGCCGACACGACGTCGGCCGTACGCGTCCTGGAGACGAGCCAGCCACCGGCGTTCTACATCCCCCGCACCGACATCTCGCCGGACTGCCTGGTGCCCGGCAGCGGCCGTTCGTTCTGCGAGTGGAAGGGCCCGGCCACCTACTGGTCAGTGGCGGTCGGCGACACGATCGTGCCGAACGCTGGCTGGAGCTACGAGGATCCCACGCCGTCGTTCGCCTCGATCCGTGGCCACGTTGCGTTCTACGCCCGTCTGCTCGACGAGTGCTGGGTGGGAGCCGAACGCGTCCTCGCCAACCCCGGCTCGTTCTACGGCGGCTGGATCACCTCCACAGTGGTGGGCCCGTTCAAGGGAGACCCGGGCACCGAATACTGGTGAGGTGTCGGCCCCTGCCCTCGATCACCCGCAGTCGGCCCTGGCTTGATCGAGGAACGGATGGCTCAGGCCGGTGCCCTCGAGCAGCTTCGGAAGCGATGTGTTCTCGAGCACGATGCCGTCGCCGGTGCCGAAGTTCGTGTCGAACACATACTCACCTTGGCCCTCCGCAGTTTCGTGCTGCGTGCCGGTGACTCGGATCAGCGGCGGCGTGACCGATGTATCGAGGTGGTAGTCGAGACGCCACTCGACATGCACTGCCGGCGACGTTCCCGCTGGTGGGAAGTCGTAGATGAGTTCGTGGTGCACCATCGTCGCAGACGCGGAGAAGGCGAGATCGTACGTGCGCTCCAATTCGCTGCCCGGCCCGAAGATCACATGCCAGGTGCTGGCCAAGCCGCCGCAGGTGTACCCGGCGATGCCCGGCGCGACACCACCTTGGAAGACGGCAAAGCTCCAGGCACCGCCGGAGGCGGCCGGGGCAACGCCGGGTTGGGGCGCCCCATGGTAGAGAACGTCGATGACGGCTGAGCCCGATGCGTCGAGCAGCGATGCCACCTGCTCGCTGCTGCCGTCGGCAGCTTGGGCGACGAGTCCGATCAGGAAGTTGCGGATGACGGCCGGCACGCTCTGGAGCACCTGGTTGGCCAGGTTCTTGGCCGCCTCAACCAGGGTCTTGCGCAGTTCCTCGATCTGGTTCCGGCGGGCTGTCGCGGACACCAGTACGGCTCCGTGCTGGGCGGCTCCATTGGACACCTGCTCCTCGGTCTCCGAACCGGTGACGAGACCGATCCGGGCGAGGACATCGTCGCCGTCCTTGCGGAGCATGGCGTCCTTCGCAATCTCCTGCGTGGACTCCGTCATCAGCTCGGCTGCTGGGACGTAGGAGTACACCTTCCACGTCACGGGGGCGTCGACCGGCAGCAGCGACGGCAGCTTCACGCCGGCGACAGCAGCGCAGTCGACGAACCACGCCGGCCAGTCGTCGGTGGGGCCGATGATGACGGCTTTCGCGGTGACGCTGTCGAAGACCTGTTCCGATCCAACCCCCTTGCGCGTGCTCGGGTCCTTCGCTGTCACGTTCAACGTCCACGGTCTGACTGCGGACACGATGTTGGCGATGAGTGCCGCCGCAGCGGCGACTTCGGCCACGACGCTCAGTACTTGCCCGAGGACGAACGCGATGCCGTCGACGATGAGCGTCTTCGCTGCGTCGATGACCAGGTTCAATCCGCCGACGACCACGTCCGTGAGGCCCTGCAAGAGACCGTTCAAGAAGCTCGATCCGGTGTTGCCCACCCGACCCGGGGGGATATGGATCTTGGCGAAGATCTTGTCGACTGCGTCGAAGATGGTCTTGGTGATGTCGGAGCAGATGCCTGCGCGCAGGTGGCGGCTCTGACCAAAGGCACCCGCACCCGCACCCGCGTTCGAGAACGACTGCGTCGGCGTGGTCTCACCCGCCACCTCGTCGGCCGCGAACGCGCTCGCTGCATCGGCAGCAAACAACGCGAGCACGATGGTGGGGAAGACGACGTGCTCGGGCTGGGTCAGGTCTTGCGCCCCCAACAACGAGCGCGAGTAGCCGGCCCCGGCCGTGGCGGCGCCGCGGACGTAGCCGGCGAGCACCGCAGACACGGGAAGGCCAGAGGTCGCTCCGCCTCCTGCTGCGTCGAGGTCAGC
>JAYTSB010000248.1:0-5460 GCA_043745825.1 Actinomycetota bacterium
GCCATCGTCGGCGAGATGCTCACCACCAGTGACGACAACACCGCCGAGCTGCTGCTGAAGGAGCTGAGCGTGCATGTCGACAACGTGGTCGGAAGCCGCCTCGACGGTGTCGACGTGGTCACCAAAACGCTCGTCACCTGGGACGTCGACACGAGCCGGATGATCATCGTCGACGGATCGGGTCTCGACTCCAGCAACATCGTCACGTGCAACATCCTCCTGCAGGTCTTGGAGCGAGCGCCGCTCACCGACCCGTTGGGGGCCGGCCTGCCGGTGGCCGGCCAGACCGGCACGCTCGCACCCTTCTTCGTCGGCACCCCTGTGGCCGGGCGGCTGCACGCCAAGACCGGCACGCTCACCAACGCCAAGGCACTCACCGGTTACGTCGACACCCCCGCCGGCGTGCTGGATTTTGCGCTCGTGCTGGACACTCCCGGCATCGGTTCCGGTGACGCATACCTGCCGATCTGGGATGCGCTCGGCCAGACGCTGGGCGCGTACCCCAGCGGCCCAGCGATCGAGACACTGCAACCGCGTTGATTCGACCAACTGATCGATCGGGGCGGCTGTCCGCCGCCGTGTGACCGAGAGATCGATGCGGTGGGCACGGCCCTCCCGGGGGTGATCCCTTAGTCTCTGCGCATGGCGATCATGCCCATGTTCCCGTTGGGCTCGGTGCTGCTTCCCGGCGCCGTCCTCCCGCTGCACGTCTTCGAGCCGCGATACCGCACCATGGTGCGGGACTGCTTGAGTCGTGAGGATCCCGAGTTCGGGGTCGTGCTCATCGAACGCGGCTTCGAGGTCGGTGGCGGTGATTTTCGCTGCATGGTCGGCACGGTGGCGCGCATGCTGCAGGTGGCTGAGTTGGAGGACGGGCGGTATGCGATCATCACCGTTGGCACCCGTCGGATCCGCGTGAAGGGCTGGTTGGACGACGATCCGTACCCCCTCGCCGATGTCGAGGACTGGCCGGACGACGACGACTTCGTGTCCGCCGAGGATCTCACGGCGTGCGTCGCTGCGACGTGGGCGCGGGTGCGGCGGGTGAACGCAATGGCATCCGAACTCGGTGACGAACACGCCGCCGCGACCACCGAGATCGCCGATGATCCACTAGTGGCCACCTACCACCTGTGCGCGCTCGCGCCACTCGGTCCGGCAGACCAGCAACGCTTGCTCAGCGCCCGTGGCCCCGCAGAGCGAATCGATCTGTTGGGCTCCGCCCTGGACGACGCCGAGGCCCTCCAGCAGTTCCGCCTGCAGCACCCCTCGAACGGCACCGGCTTCGACGACGATTTCGGCGACTCGTAGGAAGTCGTCCACCCGACCTGCTACATATAGATGCGTGGCAGACCAGACACAGAAGGCAGTTTCTGCCGCGCGGCCAGACATCGGCCCAGATATCGGCGAGGTCATCGACCTCGTCAAGACCTACGTCCGCCAGGAGACCGTCGGCCCGCTGAAAGGACTCGGCCGCAAGATCGGCGTGGGCATCGCCGGCGCACTCTTGCTCGGTCTTGGACTCTTCTTCCTCGCCCTCGGCCTGCTGCGCCTCATCCAGGACAAAGCCCCGCGGCTGTCCGGCGGCGCTCTGTCGTGGATCTCGTACCTGATCGTGATCGTGTTCTGCGGCATTGTCACCGTCGTTGCGCTGAGCCGCATCAAGAAGATCGAAAAGGAACTGAACTGATGGCTGAGTCGCCGAAGCGGGTTTCTCGCGAAGATCTCGAATCGAAATTTCGTTCGTTCCAGGACGGCGTGAACAACACCGTGGAGAGCAGCAAGCAGACGCTGCTCGCCGGTGCTGCCGCGGGCGGCTTCCTGCTGCTCGTGCTCGTGTTTCTGGTGGGCAAGCGCAGCGGCAAGAAGAAGACCACGCTGGTCGAGATCCGCAGGCTCTGACATGGCCCGCCAACGTCGGCCCTCCTACCTCTCGCCGATCGCATACGGCCGCCGAAACGGTCTGTACAAGGGTCTGCTCGGTGGCGACAGGCGCTGGCTCGCGGTCGGCGGCACCCTGTGGGCCATGCGCGCCCTGCGCAAGGCATTCGGACACACCGAGACCGTGGTCACGCTGGAGAAGATGGAGCCGGGCCAGTGGATGAGCCTGCGCACCATCGCCCCGCCAACCCGGCGCGAGCGCAAGGCGGCCAAGCGCGCCGGCAGGGCGACGCGGGCGTGAAGGTGCTGTTGCGCAACCCACGGCGAGAGCTGGAGATCGCGGGCCCCCGTCGGGTCCATGCGCTGCTCGCCGACCTGGAGCTCAACCGCGAGTCGCACCTCGTCATCCGCAACGGCACGCTCGTGCCCAGTGACGAAGAGCTCGCCGCCGACGACGTGATCGAGATTCGGCCCGTCATCAGCGGCGGCGCGCAATGAGCGGGGCTCAGTGAAGTGTCGGGTCTGTCGCCAGCCGGCAGTCATCGACGTCCCTCGCCACAACGCCAACTTCTGCGGACCCCACTTCCTCGACATGTGCCGCCGACAGGTCATCAAGGCCATCGACGACTTCGACATGTTGGCCAAGGATGATCGCATCCTGATCGCGGTCTCCGGCGGTAAGGACAGCCTGGCGGTCTGGGACATGCTGATCGACCTCGGTTACCAGGCCGACGGGCTGTACATCGGGCTCGGCATCGGTGAGTACAGCGACGTCTCCGGCGACTATGCCAAGGCCTTCGCGGCCGAGCGCAACCTGAAGCTGATCACCATCTCACTGCGCGAGGAGTACGGCTACGACGTCCCGACGGCAACCGTGGCCACTCGCCGGGTTCCGTGCTCGGCCTGCGGGATGAGCAAGCGTCACCTGTTCGACAAGGCTGCCCTCGACGGCGGCTACACCGTCCTCGTCACCGGCCACAACCTCGATGACGAAGCCGCTGTGCTGTACGGCAACACGCTGCGCTGGGAGCTGGAATACCTCGCCCGGCAGCTGCCCACACTGCCGGCGCGCAACGGCTTCCCCAAGAAGGTCAAGCCGTTGGTGCGCCTTTCCGAGCGCGAGACCGCAGCGTGGTGCGTGATCCGCGGTATCGACTACCTCGTCGATGAGTGCCCGATCGCGGCCGGCAACCGGCACCTCTGCTTCAAGGATGCGCTGAACACCATCGAGACTGCGTCGCCCGGCACCAAGACAGCGTTCTACCTGAACTTCGTGGAAAAGGTGGCCCCGCTGCTGGCTGCGTACGCGCTGCCCGACGACGTGGAGCTGCGTCCGTGTGCCGAGTGCGGGTCGCCCACCACCGGCGAGGTCTGCGCGTTCTGCAACCTGGTCGCCAAGGCTCGGGCGCACGAGCCGGTGCCCGTGGAGCTGATTACCGGCCGAGGAGCCCGCAAACGATGAACGCCGCATTCGATTACGGGGACCGGGTGCTGTTGCTCGACTCCAAGCAACGCCGCTACATGATGATCCTCACCGAGAACGGTGAGTTCCACAGTCACAACGGGTTCGTGCCGCACGCCGACATCGTTGGCAGGTTGGAGGGCCTCATCGCCCGCTCCACGCGCGGCAGCTCGTACACGGTGCTGCGCCCGACGCTCGAGGACTTCGTCGTCCAGATGCCCCGGGGCGCGCAGGTCATCTATCCCAAGGATCTCGCGCCCATCTGCATGCTCGCCGACATCGGCCCCGGCGTGCGGGTGTTCGAGACAGGCGTCGGCAGCGGCGCGTTGTCGATGACCATGCTGCGCTACGGGGCCGACATCACCGGCTACGAGCTGCGCGAGGACTTCGCCAATCGAGCCACCGCCAACGTTCGCTCGTTCCTGGGCGAGAGCGCGCTGGAGCGGTACAAGGTGCAGCTGCGCGACGCCTACGAGGGCATCGACGAGACCGACTTCGACCGGGTGGTGCTGGACCTCCCCGAGCCGTGGAACGTGATCCCCCACGCCGAGAAGGCGCTGCGCCTGGGCGGCATCATGGTGGCCTACACGCCGTCCATCACCCAGGCCGCCAAGGTGCGCGAGACGCTGGCTGCGAGCCGGGCGTGGAACGGGGCGCGCACGCTGGAGGTGCTGCACCGCGGCTGGTACATCGAGGGCCAGGCGGTGCGCCCCGACCACCGGATGGTCGCCCACACTGCGTTCTTGACCACGGCCCGCTTCCTCGGTGTCCACGAACGTGCCGAGAGCCCTGGCGCTTCGGCGGCGGATGAGGCCGACGCGTCCGGCAACATCGAGCAGGGCGAGATCGACGAAGACGTCGACGGCGGCTGACGCCACGGGCCCAACCCGCGACGACGCTGTCATGTCATGTCCGCGGTGAGCGGACATGAGGCACCGGCGTGCGTGGAGGGGCTATCCGTGGTGCGGTCAGGTCGCGGCGAGCGACTGCACGTCGGTGAGGTGGTGCTCGGCCTCGTGCAAGGCCTGGGCCGCGACCCACAGCAGAGTGCGAGTCTCCGGGCGGGGATACGAAGAAAAGATCGGACGGGCGAGCTGCTCGGCGGTGAGTGCTTCGATCGTGCGCGCCAGCAGGTGCGCCGCGACTTCGATCTCCACTGCCTGTCTCTCCGGGCTTTCCACTGCATAGAGGCCGGCAGCGATGCGGGCGTCGACGTAGACGGGCTTGGGCGTCGGGTTGTCCTCGACGAGACCGACCACGATGCGGTCGCGAAGGCTGAGGAGCACATCGCGGGCGTGAGCGGTGTACTCGATCACCGACCAGACGTCGGGCGAGGACCGAGTACCCAGATCGGTTCCCGACCGCAAGACCTCGACGTAGCCGAGGGCGGACGCGCGCAGCCGGGACGGCAGTTCATCAGCCGTGATGGCGTCCCACTCGAACCCGCACACGTCACATGATTCCATGGGCCGAGCGTAGGTCACCGGAAAAAGCACAAGGGACGCCTTGCGGCGTCCCTTGTCAGAACAGATACATCAGAACCGATACGTCAGAACAGCGATTACGGCTCGATGAAGATGCACTCGCCGGGGCACTCCTCGGCGCTCTCGATGACGCCGTCGAGCTGGCCATCGGGGATGTTCGCCATGCCGTCAGCACCCTGCGGATTGCCCTTCGCCGTGGCGTAGATCGTGGCACCCTCGCGCACGTATGCCAACCCGTCGTCGAGGAGGGTGAAGACGTCGGGGGCGATCTCTTCGCAGAGTCCGTCGCCGGTGCACAGATCCTGATCGATCCAGACCTTCATGATGTTTGTGTCTCCTGAGTCGCTGACGAAGCGCTGCTCACTGTACACGTCAGTGCTCGCGAAAGTGGACTTTGCGACAGCACGCCGTTTGCGTCACATCCGGTGTAGGTTCAGGCGTTGACGGCGCCGTGGCATGCCCCGCTACGGCGCTTCGACCGGGAGGCGCAGCCATGACAGCAGAGCCGGACGAGAACCTCGAAGTGCTTCGCGCCCACGTCGTCGTCCTCGACGAAGAGATCGCCCAACTGCGTCACAAGCTGGTCGACGCACCCAAGCGGGTGCGCGTCCTGGAAGAGCGCCTGCTGGAGAC
>JAYTSB010000249.1:0-7760 GCA_043745825.1 Actinomycetota bacterium
ACGAAGATGTACCGTCTGGGTGTCCCTCACCACACGGCTCGGCGACGTCCTTTCCCGATGACCACCCCAGTCCCCCCTCTTCGACCCACACCGCCCGACGAGACCGAGCTGGTGGAGCGACTGCGCAAGGGTGACTCGCGTGCGTTCCGCGACCTCGTCACCGCTCACCAGGCCAGCCTGCTCCGCCTCGCAGCCACGTTCGTGCCGTCCACGGCCGTGGCCGAGGAGGTTGTGCAGGAGACCTGGATCGCCGTCATCCGCGGCATCGACCGCTTCGAGCAACGCTCTGCGTTGAAGACCTGGATCACACGCATCCTCGTCAACATCGCCCGCACCAAGGGCGTCAAGGAGCGACGCACCGTGCCGATGGGGTCACTGCTCAGCGACACCTCGGACAATGCCGCCGTGTCACCCGACCGCTTCGTCGGTCCTGCCGGCCGCGGAGCCTGGGCCCAGCCCCCGGCACGTTGGAGCGAGCTTCCTGAAGAAGTTGTGGTCTCGCGTGCAACGATTTCGAAGGTCATCGACACGGTACGGCTGCTACCAGAGCAACAGAAGTGGGTGGTGATGTTGAGAGACGTGGAGGATTGGTCGTCGAGCGATGTGTGTGACGCGCTCGGGCTCAGCGAGGTCAACCAACGTGTGCTCCTGCACCGCGGCCGCTCCACGCTGCGAAACATGCTCGAGTCCCAGCTGGGAGATCCGTCGTGAAGCTGCTCCGTCGTCCGGTGGTGATGTGCCAGCAGTGGACCGAGATGGTCACCGACTACCTGGAAGGCGCGCTGCCACAGAACCTTGTCAAGGCCATCGACCGCCATCTCAGCGGTTGTCCGCACTGCACCGAATACCTCGCCCAGATGCGTCGCACCATCGACATCACCGGAGCGATGCCCGCAGATCCAGTGCCGATGGACATGATCGACGCGCTGCAGAAGGCGTTCGAGGAGTTCCACCAGAGCCCCGAGCCCTGAGCCCTGAGCCGAACCCAGCGGCTCTGCTCAGAGTCCGGCGTTGAGCACGTCGCGGACTCGTTGTCGCCGAACATCCCAGACGTACCCAGCGCGTCGGCGCATTGCATCTCCATCCTGCAGTTCCTTGATTCGGCGTCGCTCGTCCAGACCCATGTTCATCCTCCATCGTTCGACCGTGTTCGTTCCGCGCAGTGCGGACGATCACATGGTGACGGCGCGGCAGCGGCCACTCTCATCGTTCATTCGTGACCGTGTCCGCGTCCCCAGGAGGCGTGACAGAATTCCCTGAGATATTCTTCGGCCGTGCGGGTCGACGTTGGTGTCATCGGTGGATCCGGTCTCTACTCGTTCCTCGCCGACGTCGAGCACACGACGGTGGATACTCCCTACGGCGAGCCGAGCGGACCATTGGCAATCGGCACGTTGCCCACGTCCACCGGAGACCAGCGCGTCGTGTTCCTGCCACGCCATGGCGTCGAGCACCAATTCCCGCCCCACCGCATCAACTTCCGCGCCAACCTCTGGGCGTTGCACTCCATCGGCGTGCGCCGCGTGTTCGGCCCAACGGCCAGCGGTTCACTACGCGCTGACATTCATCCCGGCGACGTCGTGGTGTGCGACCAGTTCATCGACCAGACACAGGGACGCGCCGGCACCTTCTTCGACGGGCCCGTGGTGAATCACGTCTCGATGGCCGATCCGTACTGCCCGGAGATGGCCCGGTCGTTGATCGACGCCGCACGACACGAGGGCATGCCCGTACACGACCGCCGCACGGTGGTGGTCATCCCCGGCCCGCGTTTCGCCACTCGCGCCGAATCCGCCACGTACCGCCGGCTCGGCTACGACATCATCAACATGACCCAGTGCCCAGAAGTGGCGCTCGCACGTGAGCTGGGAATGTGCTACGGGTCGATCGCGCTGGTCACCGACTACGACAGCGGTGTGGATGATCGGCCCGAGGTGGAGGCGGTGAATCAGACCGAGGTGTTCGCGATGTTCGCCGCCAACGTCGACCGCATCCGCAACGTCCTCCACCATGCCATCGAGCATCTCGGCGACATCACCTGCACGTGCTCCAACACCAGCGAGCAGACCCGAGATGCCTGACCATCCGCTCCCTGACGATCGCAGTCGGTGGGCCACCAGCATCGTGCTGTCCGACGGCGACACGGCGTTCGTGCGGCCCATCACGCCCGAGGACGCTCCGCTGCTGCTCGCGTTCCACGAGCGCCAACCCCGAGAGAACCTGTACCGCCGGTTCCTGTCTCCGAAGCCCACACTGAACGACAGGGAACTGCAGCACTTCACCAACGTCGACTTCCACGACCGCGTCGCACTGGTTGTGGAGGATCGTGGCCAGTTCATCGCCTGGGCCAGCTACGAACGATGGAAGGCACGCGACGATGCCGAGGTCGCGTTCATGGTGGACCACGAGCACCAGGGTCGCGGCATCGCGACGCTGCTGTTGGAGCACCTCGCCGCGATCGCCCGATCAAACGGGATCGAACGGTTCACGGCCGAGGCGCTGTCCGACAACCGACAGATGCTCCGGGTGTTTTCACGCGCCGGCTGGCCTGTGCAACGCCACTACGAAAGCGGGTTGACCGAGCTCGAGTTCCCACTCACCGAGACCGAGACGTTCGTGGACTCGGTCGAGGGGCGCGAGCACCGCGCCGACAGTCGTGCTGCCGCGCGCATCCTCCTGCCCAAGTCCATCGCGGTGATCGGTGCGTCCGACGAGCCCGGCTCGGTGGGCCACGAGCTCTGGCACAATACGAGCACCGGCTTCGACGGACCCGTCTACCCGGTGAACACGCGTCACGACACCGTCGGCGGGCAACCCGCGTACCGGTCAGTGACCGAGATCGTCGACGACGTGTGGCTGGCCGTCGTGGCCGTGCCCGCGGCAGCGTTGGCCGACACGATCGAGCAGTGCATCGCCAAGAAGGTGCGTGGCGCCCTCGTCATCACGGCGACCGACGGGCTCGATCTCGACATCACCGAGCTCGTGGCCCACGCTCGCCGAAACGGTCTGCGCCTCATCGGCCCGGCGAGCATGGGCATTGCCGCACCCCGCCCAACCGGCGGCCTGCAGGCGGCGCTGGTGCGGGGTCAGTTGCCGTCCGGCGGCGTTGCGATCTCGATGCAGTCCGGCTCACTCGGCGCCTCCGTGCTGCAGATGGCGAGCGACCTGCACATCGGCGTCTCCTGGTTCGTCTCCCTCGGCGACAAGTGCGACATCTCCGGCAACGACCTCCTCCAGTTCTGGGAGGACGACGAATCCACCTCGGTCATCGCGATGTACACCGAATCGTTCGGCAATCCGCGCAAGTTCGCCCGCCTGGCCCGTCGCGTCGGTCGCACCCGACCGATCGTTGCGGTGCGCACTGGAGCAGCCGCAATCGGCACGGCGACGAATGCGATGTATGAGCAGGCCGGTTTGATCGAGGTTCCCACGGTGCGGGCCCTGCTCGACACGGCGCGCGTGCTGTCGACTCAACCGGTGCCCGCCGGACCGAACGTGGCGATCCTCAGCAACGCGCGCAGTCCCGGCGTGTTGGCGAGTGCCGCCGTGACGATGGCGGGGCTGACATCGGTGACCCCCCCGGTGTCTGTCGACTGGCGGGCCACCCCGGCCGAGTTCAGCGCAGCCATCTCCGCCGCCCTCGCCGACGATCACGTGCACGCCGTGCTGGTCATCCACGCCCCGCCGCTCGCCGCGGCGCACGCACCGGTCGAGGAGATCGATGCTGCGGCATTCGGGGCCACCAAGCCGGTGCTGGCCGTGATGCTCGGCGGTCACGACGGCCCGCTGCTGGCTGGGTCGAAGGTGCCTGCGTTCTCGTTCCCAGAGCCGGCCGCGGCCGTACTGGGCTGGATGCACAACTACAGCCGATGGCGCGCCACCGAGGCCGATGCGCTGGTCGTGGTCACCGAGCACATCGATCACGCCGCGGCCGCAGCCATCGTGCACCGGGCTGCTGACGCGGGCGGTGCGACGCTGTCACTGGAAGACGCAACGGCACTGCTGACCGCGTACGGACTGCACGTACCATCGGGCATCACGTTGGATGAACCCGATGCCGATTCCGTCGCCCAGGCTGCGCAAACACTCGGCCACCCGGTGGTGTTGAAGGCGGTGCGCCGACGCGTCGGTCGCTCGGCCCGCGCGGGCATCGCCCTCGACCTGGCTGATGATCACGCCGTGCGCGAGGCGTTCGGCGTGATCAGCGGCGCATTGGGTTCCGACGCCGACTCCATCGTGGTGCAGCAGATGGCCGCACCGGGCGTGGACGTTCACATCCGCTGTGTCGCCGATCCCCTGCTCGGTCCGGTGATCACGCTGGATCTCGGCAGCCTCCAGTCGGCCAGCCCGGACGACGGTGCCAGCCGACTGGTGCCGCTGTCCCGCGTGGCCGCCCAGACGCTCGTGGAGAGGTCGCGCGTCGGCGGCGCTCTGCGCCGAGCAGGACTGGAGGAGACGGCGCTGATCGACACCATCGTCCGCGTGGCGCAGCTGATGGCCGACCAGCCCGAGCTGTCCGAGATCGACATCGATCCGGCGCTCGTGAGCGCCGAGGGATGCATGCCCACCGATGCGCGCATCGTCGTGCAACCGGAGCGCCCGTCGGAGTTCCCAATCCGCAGGCTCGGCTGAGCGGACCCGCCGCACCGGGCCGGTAACCGGTACGTTCGCTCCATGCATCTGGACATTCGCAAGGTCGTGTCAGTGGTGGAGACCACTCGCACCGAGATGGGCACACCGGTCAGCGGGCTGCGGCGAAAGGTGGCGACGGGCATCGTGTTCACCAACCCGTGCGCCGGCACCTACGTCAAGGACCTCGGCGAGCTCGTCGATCTCGGCGCCGTGCTCGGCCAGGCCCTCATCGACGAGGCCGTCACCGTCCTGGGCTGCCCGATCGACGACGTCAGCGGATATGGAAAGGCCGCCGTGGTGGGCACGAACGGTGAGCTCGAGCACGCCGCCGCGCTCATCCACCCCACCTTCGGCGCACCCATTCGCGCCGTGCTGGGCAAGGGCCCGGCCATCATCCCCTCCACCAAGCTGCTGGGCGCTCCGGGTACGCGCATCGTCGCGCCGATCACCAACTGCTCCGACATCTGGGTGTTCGACGACATGGACGCGATCGCGTTCAGCATCGACGACGCACCGCGCCCGGACGAGATCCTCGCTGTGCTCGCCCTCGGCGTCGGCGGGCGCCCACTGCACCGCATCGGCAAGCCAGGCTGATGTTCAAGGCGATCATCCTCCTCTCGCGGCGTGCCGACATGACGTCCGCCGAGTTCCGCAGCTGGTGGCTCGACGAGCATGCCCCGCTCGCGGCGCAGCTGCCTGGCGTGCGCCGCATCGTGTTGAATGCCGTCGAGGAAAACGGCGGCGGCGAAACTGATCCCCCGGCCGACGGCGTCGACGGCATCTCCGAGCTGTGGTTCGACAGCCGGGAGGCCTTCGACGTTGCGTACGCGACGGATCTCGGCGCGCGAGTCGCCGCTGACTCGATGGCGCACGTGCGTGGTCGCCGCCGGCTGTTCGTCACCGAACACACAATCATCGGCGGCGTGCCGGTCGAATAGGCCGGCCGGGTAGCAGGTGGCCCGAGCGACGTGACGCGTTCCCGAGGGGACTGCAGGCGATACTGGGGGCCGCATGTCCTCGTGGCCTCCACCGCAACGCCCGCGGCCTAACATCAGCCAGACGCCGTACATGCCCGGTCTGGACGGGTTGCGCGCCCTCGCCGTTGGTGCAGTGATGGTGTACCACGCCAACCATCAGTGGCTGAGTGGCGGGTTCCTGGGCGTCGAGGTGTTCTTCGTGATCAGCGGTTACCTGATCACTCTGCTGATGATCGGCGAGCACGAGCGTTCCGGTCGCGTTGCGCTCGGTCAGTTCTGGAAGCGTCGCTTCCGCCGTTTGCTGCCCGCGCTGTTCGTGATGATGGGTGGGCTCGCCCTCTACCTGGCGCTGTTCAGGCGGCGTCCGCAGGGACGCACGCGGGGCGACTTCCTCGCCGGCATCTTCTACGGCAGCAACTGGTATCAGATCGTAGTGGGCCAGAGCTACACCGCGGCCGAGGCCTACGCTCCGCTGCGCCACCTCTGGTCGCTTGCGGTCGAGGAGCAGTTCTACCTGCTGTGGCCACTCGTGATGTTGGTGATCCTGCGCCGCGGCCGCGACAAGCTGCCGAGGACGGGACTGTGGCTGGCGGCGACGAGCGCGGTGATATCGATCGTGGTGGCCGTGCTGTACGTCGGCGGTGACGTCGCGGACCAGTGCGGCACACCCGTGGGGCACGGCTTCGCCGAACTGTTCGGCCGCTGCGTCAACGTCGACGACGCGCTCTACCTGAGTACGTTCACCCGAGCGAGTGGCCTGCTGTTGGGCTCGGCGTTCGCGATGCTGTGGCGCCCGCAAGCCCTGCTGCGCGGCCCACTGCGCAACAGGGGTCGGCGTCTGGATCTCATCGCATTGATCGGCTTGGCCGGCCTGGTTGCGCTCACGATGCAGTTGCACCTCGCCGAGTCCGGTACGTCGTTCGGCAGCCACTACGACGCCTGGCTGTTCCGCGGCGGGTTCCTGCTCACCGACCTGGCCACGCTCGCCGTGATCGCCGCCGTGGTGCACCGCCGCGCCGTCAGCGGACGCATCATCGGCAACCCGCTGCTGCGCTGGATCGGCACGCGCAGCTACGGCCTGTACCTGTACCACTGGCCGGTCTACCAGATCATCCGAAAATCGGCGGGCATCCCGTTGCGGGGCCCCCAGTTCCTGTTGGCGATGCTCATCACCGTGCCGATCACCGAGATCAGCTACCGGTTCGTGGAGACCCCGATCCGCACAGGCCGGATGCGGACATGGTGGCGCGCGATCGAATACGGCCGTACCCGCAACACCCGGCGCAGTCAGCGCCGCCTCGTGGTGGCCGTTGCTGCGCTGTCGACGGCCGTCGGCTTTGCCGGGGTCAGCCTGGCCGTAGCCGACAACGTGTGCGTCGGTGCCATCGAGTGCAGCATCGAGCAGGCGGGGCCATCCGCAAACGGGGCAACCCCGCCGACACCGGCGGTCATCGCCACCACCACGACGGCACCCGATACGTCCACGGCCACGAGCGTGACGACCGCCGCCACCAGCGAACCGATTGCCGATCCCAACGCAACAACGCCACCCGGCACGACGGTGCCGGAGACCACCACGACGCCCGTTCCGACTCCGGCGATCCAACCTGTCGCCCTCGGCGAATCGGTGATGCTCGGGGCGATCGCCAACCTGCAGGCCGGCGGCTTTTTCGTCGATGCGCTGAAGGGCCGGCAGGGTTCGGAGATGGCGGCGCTCGTGGAGTCGATGCGGGCCAACAACCAACTCGGCCAGGTGGTGGTGATCCAGATCGGTACGAACGGTCGCGTCAGTGATGACGACTTCGACCGGATCATGGCCCAGCTCCCGCCCGAGCTCACCCCAACCGTGGTGTTCCTCACCGTGCGGGTGCCGAAGAGCTGGCAGGACCCCAACAACGAGCTGATCCGCGCCCTGCCCAGCACGTACCCCAACGTGAAGATCGCCGACTGGCAGTTCGCGTCGGGTGCCATCACCATTTGCTCGGACGGCACCCACATCGCCTGCGGTTCGCGGATGGCCCAGTACTACACCAACCTCATTTTCGAAACCATCGGTCGCCCCGACCTGGAACGCGAGATCGGCGCCTGATCCCGGCGGCCTAACCTCTGCACAATGGATGCATCACAGCAGCAGTTCCTGTCCGTCGCGCC
>JAYTSB010000250.1:0-2284 GCA_043745825.1 Actinomycetota bacterium
AGCCGCACCAGCCGGACGCCGCGCTCTTCCACCGTGTGGAGCACGTAGTTGCGCTGCTGTTCGTTCATGTTCATGGTTCCTCGCAGATCGATGGAGATCTCGGTTGCTCGCCGCACGGTGCGGTGAGCGCTGAAAACCGAACAGGGGCCGGACGAGTCGCCCGGCCCCTGAGGCTAACCGTGATGGGGTTGCGGTGCGGCGGCCGTCAGGACGCAGCGCTGCAGACCGTGTCGGTGATGAGGCGGGTCACCGTGTACGGATCGGCGTTGGCGTTCGGGCGGCGGTCCTCTGCGTAACCCTTGCCGTCCTTGGCGACCTGCCAGGGGATGCGGATGGACGCGCCACGGTTGCTGACGCCGTAGCTGAACTTGTTGTACGGGGCGGTCTCGTGCTTGCCGGTGAGGCGGCTCTCGATGTCGTCGCCGTAGCCCTTGACGTGGAGGTCGATCTTCTTGCCGATCGCGTTGCACGCCTTCTCGATCGCGGCGTAGTTCTCGCGCATCGCGGCGGTGGAGAAGTTCGTGTGCATGCCGGCACCGTTCCAGTCGCCCTTGGCCGGCTTGGCGGCGAAGGAGATGACGATGTCGTAGTCCTCGGCGATGCGGTGGAGCAGCCAGCGGGCGACGTACATGTGGTCGCCGACCGTCAGCGGATCGGCGGCACCGATCTGGAACTCCCACTGACCGGGCATGACCTCGGCGTTGGTGCCCTCGATGAGCAGGCCGGCATCGATGCACGCCTGGGTGTGCTCTTCGATGATCTCGCGACCGATGACGCGTCCGGCACCGACGCCGCAGTAGTACGGGCCTTGCGGTCCGGGGAAGCCGCCGGCGGGGAAGCCGAGCGGCGTGCCGTCCAGCTTCAACATCGTGTACTCCTGCTCGAGGCCGAAGATCATGCCCTGCTTGGCGTACTTCTTGTAGACCTTCTCGAGCGGCGCACGGGTGTTGGTGGCGTGCGGCTTCATGTCGGCGGCGAGGAGCACCTCGCAGAGCACGAGCACGTTCTCGCGACCACGCAGCGGGTCCGGGCAGGAGAACACCGGCTTGAGCACGCAGTCGCTGTGCTCGCCGGTGGCCTGCTCGGTGGACGAGCCGTCGAAGCCCCAGATCGGCATCGCGCTCACACCGTCTTTGATGATCTTGGTCTTGGACCGGAGCAACGGCGTCGGCGACGTTCCGTCGAGCCAGATGTATTCAGCTTGATAGGCCATTGAAGAGATTCCTCCGGAGACGGATTGAAAGGGGCTGCTGCAGGCTGTCAGCCAGGGATTTCATCGTCGTTGCGTATTTGTGAACGGCGTGTGAACCGGACACGATGGTCGGCGACGGTGACACGGGAACCATGCCACGCCCCGGTGACGTCCAACAAACCATGTCCACGAAACCTGTGAACCCATCCAACCCCATCACTGACCCATCGAGCCGCGCGTTCGCCGGCATGCTCACCGGCACCTTCGGTCGCCGCCGCATGCTGCTGGCCGCCCTTGCGGTGCCCGGTCTCGGCGCTGTCCTCGCTGCCTGCGGCGACAACACCCAGGGCGCCGGCGCCAACCCGACCACGCCCACACCCGACCCGACACCGGAGACGAGCGTGCCCGATACGAGCGTGCCCGATACGAGCGTGCCGGACACGAGCACGGACATCACGTACGGGATCGTCCATCCCACGGGAGCTGATGAGGTCGTGGTTCGGCTCGGCCTGTACGGCGGGCTCGTGCCGTTCGGTATGGCGTTCCAGAACGTGCCCTCCGTGCTGATCGCCGGTGATGGCCGGGTCTACACCCCGGGCATCACCACGGCGGTCTTCCCCGGGGCATTGCTGCCGGCCATCAACGTGCGCACCATCGACGAAGCGGGCATCCAGCGCGTGCTTGCTCTGGCCGCCGACACCGGTCTGCTGCAGCCACCTCCGGATTACAGCGCCGACCTCAACATCGCCGATGCGCCGGTGACGCAGCTCATCCTGAACGCCAACGGCTCCACGTTCACTCACGAGGCGTACGCGCTGGGGTTGCAGGACCCTGCCGAGACCAAGGACCGCAACGTCCTCAACGGAGTCGTGATCCAGATCAACGACCTCGAGCAGCTCGTCGGTGCCGAGCACCTCGGCCAGGACGCTCCGCTGGAGCCCGAGGCCTACCGCTTCCAGGCGCGTCCGCTGACCGTGGAAGAGCTCGACGGATACACGGACCCGGTGCCCACCGTGGTGTCGTGGCCGGACTCGATCGGTGTCACCCTCGCCGGCGCGACGAACTGCGCCGTGGTGCCGGCCACCGCCGTCG
>JAYTSB010000251.1:0-9257 GCA_043745825.1 Actinomycetota bacterium
GTGCTCGATGCCGGCGCGTTCGCGATGGCGGTGAAGCAGCGGGCTGCGGTCGAGGACCGGGCGCTGCAGGCAGCCGGCGCCGGCGCACTGGATGTGGACGGCATCGTCGCCCAGTTCACGAGCCTGGCCCAGCGACTCGCCCCCTACGTCTGCGACACGGTCAGCGCGCTGCACGATGCCCTCGCCGGTGGTCATCAGTTGCTGCTGGAAGGCGCGCAGGCCACGTTCCTGGATCTCGATCACGGCACCTATCCGTTCGTCACGTCCAGTAATCCCACAGCCGGCGGCGCGTGCGTCGGCACCGGGCTCGGGCCACGTGACATCACCCGCATCGTCGGCATCACCAAGGCGTACACGACGCGCGTCGGCGCCGGCCCGTTCCCCACCGAGCTCACCGATGAGCTCGGCGACAAGATCGTCGACATCGGCCGCGAGTTCGGCACCGTGACCGGCCGACGGCGCCGCCCCGGCTGGATCGACTGTGTGATGCTCCGCCAGGCGGTGCGCATCAACTCGCTCACCGAGATCGCGCTCACCAAGGTCGACGTCTTCGACACCTTCGACGAGGTCAAGGTCTGCACCGGCTACCGGGTGGGCGCCACGATCTTGGCCAACTACCCGGACCGGATGGACGTGCTCGCCGATGTCGAGCCCGTCTACCAGACCTTCCCCGGCTGGCGCTGCTCACTGGCCGAGATGCGCGAGCCGGGTGATCTGCCCGCCGCCGCGCACGATTTCCTGCGCACCGTCGAGAGTGAGGTCGGGGTGCCGATTCGCATCGTTGGCGTCGGTGCCGAGCGCGACGACTACCTGCTGTGGTCGTGACGCGATGATCCCCCGCTACTCACTCCCGGAGATGTCTTCGGTCTTCACCGATGTCGAGCGCTTCCGGCGCTGGCTGGAGATCGAACTGCTGGCCACCGATGCCCATGCCCAGCTCGGGCTGGTGCCGGGCGGCGATGCCGCAACGTGCCGGGCGCGCGCACCGCACGTGGACGACGCCTTCGTCCAGGCCGTGCACGACCGCGAGGCGGTCACCGACCACGATGTCGCCGCGTTCGTCGATGTCGTGCAGGGGGCCATCGGCGCGCCTGCCGGCTCGTGGATCCATTACGGGTTGACGAGCAGTGATGTCGTCGACACGGCATGGTGCTGGATGCTGCGTGATGCCTGCGACCTGTTGGTCGACGCCACCAGCCAGCTGATCGAGGTGGTGCGCGCGCTCGCCGAGACCCATCGCTCGACCGTGATGATCGGCCGCACCCACGGCGTGCACGCCGAGCCCACCACGTTTGGCATGAAGGTTGCGCTCTGGGCGTTGCAGCTCGGCCGCGACCGCGATCGCCTTCGTGCGGCGCGCATCACCGTTGGGGTGTGCAAGCTCAGCGGTGCGGTCGGCACCTACTCGAACATCGATCCCGCAGTGGAACGGTTCGTCGGTGAGCAACTCGGCCTCAAGCCAGTTCCCGCCACCCAGGTGATCGCCCGTGATCGCCACGCCGAATTCCTCTATGCATGTGCCTCGTTGGGTTCCACGATGGAACTGATCGCGGTCGAGCTGCGCCATCTGCAACGTACCGAGGTCCGCGAGGTGCAGGAGGGTTTCAAGGTGGGTCAGAAGGGGTCCTCGGCGATGCCGCACAAGCGCAATCCGATCTCCGCGGAAACCATCACCGGCCTTTCCCGCGTCCTGCGTGGGAACCTGCAGGCAGGCATGCAGGACATTGCGCTGTGGCACGAGCGCGACATCTCGCACAGCTCCGTGGAACGCATTGTTCTGCCCGATTCGGCCACGCTCGCCCACTACGTGGTGCACCGGATGCGACGTCTGCTCACCGGGTTGGAGGTCTATCCGGAGCGGATGATGGCCAACCTCGAAGCCAGCCATGGTCTGGTGTTCAGCCAGCCGGTCCTGTTGGCGCTCGTTCAATCCGGGCTGAGCCGTGACGAGTCGTACCGAATCGTCCAGGACAACGCGATGCGGGCATGGGACGAGGGACGGAGCTTCCGCAGCTTGCTCGAAGCCGACGGGCGGGTGACGGTGGAGCCCGCCGTGCTCGACAGCGCTTTCGACGTGCAGCGCAGCCTGCGCCACGTGCCCCGGGTGTTCGAGGAACTTGCCATGCTCGAGTGAGCACTCGCAACGAGCTCAGGACTCCAGGGATTCAGGGTTCGGTGCGGGAGATGCCGGCCTTCTTCAACACGCCGGCGCTGACGCCGATGGTGCGCCAGGCGGTGTAGCTGTAACCGTTGCGTTCGCTGTAGGCCTTGGCCACCTTGACGAACTCGGCTTCGATCGCCGTCATGTCGACCGCATGGCCCACCGTGGCCAGTTCGGCATGCAGATCCAACCGCTCCTGCACGAGGCGCAGTTCCTGTACGGGATCTGCATCCACCATTTCGGCCTCGATGGCCTTCAGCCGGCGGGCGATGGTTTCCGGTGTGCGCTTGCGACCGCGCTTGGGTTTGTTGCTCCGGAGGGCCTCGAGATAGTCCCGAACGGCTCGTCCCTCGGTTCGTCCTGCAGCCAGGGCTGCTTTGTGCTGATCCGTCATTGGTCCTTTGGGACCGCGCTTGGCCATGGGCGCAGCATAGATTCGAAAAGTCGGTTGTCCAAGAGAATTCATTTATTCGAATCGGGAAGTGTTGTTCTACGTTTTGTAACCCGTTTTGTGGCCCGTTTTGTGTGGTGGCGTAGCGTGAGCGCCCGATGGACGCGCATGAACTGCTGAGGCTCGCCGACCACGGGCCGGACACCTACATCGGCCGCGGCCCGCAGTATCCGTGGGGCGGTCTCTACGGGGGACAGATCGTGGCCCAGGCGCTGCGTGCGGCAGCGGCCACCGTGGACGCCGAACTGCTGCCTCACTCGTTGCGCGCCTACTTCATCCGTCGCGGCGACCACGAAGAACCGGTGCGCTACGAGGTCGACCGGATCCGCAACGGGCGCACCTTCTGCACCCGCCGTGTGGTGGCCCGCCAGGCGATCGGGGCGATCCTCAACCTGGAGGCGTCGTTCAAGCTGCCCGAGCCCTCCGACGACATCCAGACCATCCCCGCCCCGCTGGACATGCCGGTGCCGGACGGTTTGTTGAGCGACTCGTGGTCCACCGTGTTCGATCGTCGCACGATCCCGGAGCGCCATCTGCCGGCCGAGCCGCGCACCGGCGCCGGCAGAGTGGCGGCGTGGATGAGGGCAATCGAACCGCTGGGTGACGACCCGCTGCTGCACGCCTGCACCCTCGCCTACCTCTCCGATGACCTCCCGACCGACGCTGTCGTGCGCTCACACCCGGTGATCAGCGACCCTGCCTTCGACCGTGAGACCTCGCTGTTCTCGGCCAGCCTCGACCACACGATCTGGTTCCACCGTCGGTTCCGTGCCGACGAGTGGCACCTGTACGAGTTCACGTGTCACGACTTCGTTGGCAGTCGCGGCCTCACGATCGGCCATGTGTTCACCGCCGAGGGAACGATGGTGGCCACCGTGGCCCAAGAGGTGCTGATGCGCGACCGCCATCACCAGAATCGGTAGGTTCGCCGTCGTGACCACCACCACCCCGGGGACCAACGCGCTCCCGCCCCTCGATCCGGCCCGCGCGGCGCTGCGCGACCACGTGCTGCGCCATTCCGTCAAGCGAGGCGACTTCACGCTGAAGTCCGGAGCGACGAGCACCTGGTTCCTCGACACCAAGCAGACCGCCTGTCGTCCGGACGGACTGTTGCTGATGGCCGACGTCGCCCTCGCGCTCATCCCCACCGACGCCGATTCGATCGGTGGCCTCACGATGGGAGCCGATTCGGTGGCATTCGGACTGGCCGCAGTGGCGGCCACACGGGGCGTCCAGCTGCGCAGCTTCAGTGTGCGCAAGGAAGCCAAGGACCATGGCGTCACCGGCCGCATCGCCGGCGCGCTCCAGCCGGGCGACCGAGTCGTGATCACGGAGGACACCGTCACCCGTGGCACTTCGCCGATGGAGGCTGTCGCTGCAGTGCGCGAGTTCGGTGCCGTGCCGGTCATGATCACCGTGATCGTCGACCGCGGCGGCACCTGCGCAGAGCTGGCCGCAGCCGAGGGTGTTGCGTTCGTGCCGATGTTGACAGCCGAGGACCTCGGCTTCGCCTACGGAAGCTGAGCGGGACGGAAGCTGAGCGGGACGGAAGCTGAGCGGGAAGTCAGCGACCGGCGTCGGCCGGCTCAGCGTCGGCGCGCATCGACACCGGGATGGAGCTCGCAGCGGCCAGGAGGAGCGCTTCGGCAGGCGGCATCGGCGCCGCCAGCAGGTAGCCCTGGGCGTATTGGAAACCGAGTTCTCGCAGCGAGACCAGCTCCTCGGGCTGTTCCACCCCTTCGGCGATGACCGAGTAGTCGAGCCCTGCGGCGAGGTCGACGATGGCCTGGAGGGTTTCCCGACCCTGGGACGACTGGGCGATGCCAGCCACGAACTGGCGGTCGACCTTCAGCGTGTCGAGTGGAAAGCGGCGCAGTGACGCGAGCGACGAGTAGCCGATACCGAAGTCATCGATCGCGATGCGTACGCCCAGCTCGCGCAATGCCATCAGACGGGCGACCGCGCGTTCAGGGTTGTCGAGCAGCACCGACTCCTGCAGTTCCAAGGTGAGGCTGGCCGGATCCACGTGGTGATGGCGCAGGACTCGGGCGAGGTAGTTGACGAAGTTGGATGCGCTCACCTGGCGGCCGGAGACGTTCACGTGCAGGCCGACGGGGAACTGCGCCGCTTCGCGCCAGGAAGCAGCGTCACGGCAGGCGATGTCCAGCACGCGCTCGCCGACGGCGGCGATCAGGCCCGTGTGCTCGGCGAGGGGGATGAACTCGTTGGGGCCCACGTTGCCGTACGCCAGGTCGTGCCAGCGGGCCAGCGCCTCGAACGCGATGAGTGCGCCCTCGTGGGTGTCGAAGATTGGCTGGTACATCACCTCCAACTCGTCGTTGTCCAGGGCTTCGCGCAGGGAGCGTTCCAGTCCGACGCGACGGCGCACATCGATGTTCATGCCCGTGCTGAACATCTCGATCCGGTTGCGGCCGTTCTCCTTGGCCCGATACATCGCCAGGTCCGCGTTGTGGAGAACGGCGCCAGCGACGTTGTTGGTGGCATCCGCGCTCACGATTCCGATCGACGCAGACACCAGAACGGTCTCACCGTTGAAGTCGAACGGCATCTCGAAGGCGTTGAGGATGCGTGCGGCCACCTGCTGCACGATGTCCGGCCGCTCCAACGCCTCACACAGCACCACGAACTCGTCGCCGCTGAGCCGAGCGACGGTGTCGGCAGCCCGCACTGAGCGCTTGATGCGCGCCGCTGTTTCCACCAGCAGGCGATTGCCGGTGCTGTGGCCGAGCTGATCGTTCACGGATTTGAATCGGTCGAGGTCGAGGTACAGCACCGTGGGCCACAGTCCCGTCCGCGCCGCCAGGAGCAGCGCATGCTCCAAGCGATCGAGCAGGATGGCCCGGTTGCTGAGGCCGGTGAGCGGGTCGTGCGTGGCCTGCCATTCCAGCGCTTCCCAGTCGGGTTCGCGGGCAGTGCGATCGGTGATGACCACCACGGCGCTGCGCTGGCCGCCGGTGACGAACGGCACGAGGGCAACGTCGGCGGGGAACGGCGAGCGAGACGTGGGTCGGAGCTGGATGTTCTCGGCAGTCCAACGCTTCTGCTGCATCATCAGCGGGAGCGTGTCGGCATCGAGCAGCGGTGTCGCCGTGTCGTCGCTGCTACCGGTCATGACCAGCTTGCTGAGGGACACGTTCAACAGCGTCGGGAGGGGGCCGAGCAGCTGCTGAGCCAGCTGGTTGGCCATGACAACCACGCCGCGACCGTCCAACACCAGGAGAGCGTTGTCCACGGTGTCGAACACCGCCAGGAGGCTGTCGAGCTGACGCTGCACTGCAACGGGGATGGTGTCAACGGGCTCAGCCGCCGGGCGATGCGGCGGCGGATTGCTCGCTTCCACGTTCGGGTTGTCCACGCTGCGCCTTTCCGGGAGAAGCCGGCCACAATCCCGATCCCTGAGGTTGTCGGTCTGTTGGTTATCGGACGGCGGCGTCGACGACTTGAGCGACTCCGGACAGAGCGCAACTCGAGGTTGGAGGCAAGCACGCCGGGTACGCTCGCGCCGTGAGTGCGCAGCAGGACGTCGGCATTGAGCCGGCGGAAGAAAACGGCATTCCCGCGATCCTGATGAAGCCCGTGCTCCGTGGCTGGTCCCATGTCGTCGCGTTCGCCACCCTGGTTGCCCTGGGGAGTTGGCTGATCGCCGACGCAGCACGCACGGCTCGCGGACCGGCGCTGATGATCGTGTACGTCGCGGGTACCGGGGCGATGTTCGGTGTGTCGTCGCTCTACCACCGCATGCCGTGGCAGCCGACCATGCGGGCGGTCATGTCCAAGCTGGACCACTGCACCATCTTCCTCGCCATTGCCGGTGCGTACACGCCAATCGCCGTCGTCGTCCTCCACGGCTGGCACCGGCCGAGCGTTCTGTGGACGGCTTGGATCGGCGCTGCGGTCGGCATTGCCCTCCAGTGGGTGCCGTTTCACTTGCCCCGCTGGGCTTTCGCAGCGGTCTATGTCGTGGTGGGCTGGGCTGCGGCGCCGTCGTTCACAGAGCTGTACTCCGGGCTCGGCGCATTCGGCTTCGTGCTCGTGATCGGGGGCGGGTTGGCGTACACGGTTGGCGCCTTGATCTACGCGCGCAAACGCCCCGACCCGTGGCCGCGAGTGTTCGGGTTTCACGAGGTGTTCCACGCGTGCACCATTCTTGGTGCCGGCCTCCACTTCAGCGCCATGGCCATCGTGGTGTTGCCCAAGTTCTGACGCCTCGCCGAGAATGGACACTAGATTCTGGTTTGCGGCACCGCAGCCATGGGTACGGCGCATTCGTCCCGCAGTGTCGCCCGGAACTGAGAGGGGCCATGAGTTCACAGCCAAACAGCGCCGCCCGCCAGTTTGCCGCCGTGCCGGGGACCGTGCGCGCTGCCCGTCGATTCGTGGAAGAGACGCTCGCTTCCGCCAGCGTTCACTCCGCAGATGCTGTGTTGTTCACCAGCGAGTTGGTTTCGAATGCAGTCCACTACGCAGAGACCGAGATCGAGGTCGTGGTGAAATTCGACCTTCCAATCGTGCGCATCGAGGTGCACGACGGTTTCTCGATGACCGAGGCGTTCCGTGTTCTCGTGGAAACCGAACGGGACATCTCCGACGTCGACCCCAACGCCCCGAATGGGCGGGGATTGCTCATCATCCGTGGCAAGGCCGTTGGATTCGGGGTGATCGACAAGGGCGAGCGCGGCAAGGCGGTCTGGTTCGAACTGGCCGCAGATTCTCCGTCGCGATCGACAACCGCCGGACCCACCGGGGCCACGCCAGCCTGAGCCAACGCCGGTTCTACGCCGGTCCTACGCCGGGGTGACGCCGGCGGGGAGGTCGGCGAGGACCGCATCGCTGACCCAGCAGCGCGCCATGTGCAGCGTGCTGGCGATGCGCACCACGGTCTTGGGCTCGTGCGGCGCTTTGCCGCACATGCTCAGCGCGGCCTTGATGCAGGCTTCCTCGTCGGGGAGCACCATCGGCATGCGGCTACGGCGCACGCCGCTGGGCCCCGCAGTGAAACAGTTCACGTAGGTCTTCTGCCAGTCGATGATGTTCGCAACGGAGGCAGGGATGAAGTCGGCCAGGCCGATGCCCAGCACGTTGCCACCGCTCACCGGGGTGATGTCGAGCAGCACGATGTTGGACACCTTTGGGCTGGCGGCATCGTCGAGACCGTTGATCCAGAACCGTCCGGTGACGTTGGGGTCCATCGTGGTGCCGCTGATGTCCTTGCCGCCGCGCTCGATGATCAGTACGTCGATGCTGGGGAACGGCAGTGCGGGAACGAGGGTGCGCGCGTAGTCGAGCAACTCGTGCTCGGCATCGCCGCCGACGTCGGTGGCGTTGAAGCTCTCCACCCGCACGACATCGCCGGTGGCGGACTCCACCGTGGCCACTCCGCCGAGCAGGCGCCCGGTGCCGCGCAGCGCAGCGATACCGCGCAGCAGGCGATCGCGCATCTCCACCGGACCGCACGCGTGGATCTGCGCCGCGCCTGGCTGCTTGCCGAAGCCGACCACGGCCATCTTCGTGCAGCCGCTCTCGATCGGTCCGTGGAAGCACGTATGCGGCTTGACCCGGTTCACGGGCAGGATGCGGTCGGCGCTCGCCGCATGTCGGTCGAGGTACAACGGCATGCCGTCGGCGGTCCGTGCCACCTCCACGGTTTCCATCGTGGCCCGGATCTCTGCGCCGATCGAGGCCTCGGTCAAGCCGAGCTCTTCGAGCATCCCGCGCTGGCCCTGCGCTGTTGCGCCGCCGTGACTGCCCATCGCCGGCACCACGAACGGTTCGGCACCCAGGTCGCGGAGGCCCTCGATGGTGCCGCGCAGCACGTCCGCTCGGTTGGTCAGACCTCGGCTGCCGGCACCGACGGCCACGGTCATGCCGTTGGTGACGTCGAACGCCAGCCGTTCGACCACGGCGGCGCGGGCGGCCTTGGCGACATCACCCACCGCTGGTGGCATCGGGATGTCGAGGCGCACCTCGTGCAGCGGGGGTACAACGATGTCTGGATGGAAGGGCAGGTCGATGCCCTTGGACAGTTGCTCCCAGGGGTTTGCGGCGGCAGCCATGGCTTCGATCGTAGTCGTGTGGCGAGCGGACCTGGTTGGCGGCGGGGTTGGCGGCGGGGTTTGCAGGCAGGAGATCGAACCGTCCCGCGCCGAGGTCGAGCTGGCGCAGCACCGCCGCGGCGCACTGCTCAGCGGTCCCGGTCGCGGCCGGGGCCAGCCATTCGTCGGGGATCAGCGTGGCGACGTGCTCCAGCTCGGTCGTTGTGGCAACGGCGTCGAGCGCGCCGCGGAAACCGGCCACGAAGGGATCGGCGCGGAACCGCTGCAGTACGGCCGGATCCCAGCCGTTGGTGCTGACCATCAGGTCGCCGTAGCCCTGGAGGTAGGTGGCGAGTCGACCAACGGTCTTCTTCAGGCGGATCGTCTCGTCGAACGCAGGGTCGAGCGCCAGCACCGGGAACGTTCCGGCCGGACCGTCGTGACCGAACACGACTTCGCCTTTCCACAGCCGGCGCATCAGACCGACAAAGTTCTCCAACTGGGCCGTGGTCACCCGGGGCATGCCGAACGCGTCGAACATCCGCTCGATGCCGCGGCCGAGACCGAGGGCGAAGCGACCACCCGTCAGCC
Organism: Actinomycetota bacterium; assembly: GCA_043745825.1. Classification (GTDB taxonomy): domain Bacteria; phylum Actinomycetota; class Acidimicrobiia; order Acidimicrobiales; family Ilumatobacteraceae; genus WLMZ01. Next base: position 9,257 of record JAYTSB010000251.1, read on the forward strand.
G
>JAYTSB010000252.1:0-2967 GCA_043745825.1 Actinomycetota bacterium
CAACCACGGGCTGCTCACCGTCGGGCAGACGGTGGACGAGTGCATCGGATTCTACGTGATGATGGAACGCACCGCCGAAGCGCACATGAAGGCGCCCGACGGCATCGCCATCGGCCACGAGGCAGCGAGTCAGGCGTATCAGTCGGTCGGCACGCCCCACGCCGGATGGCACTACTTTCAGTGGCTGCTGCGCACCTATGTCAACGATCCCTCAGTGGTGGGCTGAGTTAGAAGAACAGGTTGCCGGCTGCGTGGATGATCAGGCCGGCAAGGCCGCCGACGATGGTGCCGTTGATGCGGATGAATTGCAGATCGCGCCCCACCTGCAGCTCCATCTTGCGGCTGGTCGACTCGCCGTCCCAGCGGGCCACGGTGGTCTCGATCAGCTTGCTCACTTCGCTGCGGTAGTTCTCCACGATGTAGCCGACGGCCTGGGCCACCCAGTGGTCGATCTTGGCCTGCAGCTCGGGTTCGTCGCGCAGGCGTCCGCCGAGCTTGGCAAGCGACGTGGTGATCCGCTCGCGCAGTTCGCTGTCCGGCCGTGACGCCGCGTCGATCAGGCCGCGCTTGGCCTCGCGCCACAGCGACGCGATCCACGCCTGCACGTCGGGATGAGCGAGGATCTCCTCTTTCAACTGCTCGCCCTTGGCCAGCAGCTCCGGGTCCGTGCGCAGTCGATCGGCGAAGGCTTCCACCCGATGGCCGATCGTGCGGCGCACGTCGTGGTCCGGATCGGCCCCGACATCGACGATGAACCGGCTCACGCCGTCGTAGATCTTGGTGAAGATCCGGTCGTCGATGGTCTCGGGTACCCACCACGGCGACTCCTGCTCGAGCCGCACCCGCAGCGTGAGCCGGTTGTCGTCGAGAAAGCCCATCAGCCCGGAGAAGATCGCGTCGAGCAGACGCTGGTGGTGCCCGCCCTCGATGGCCAGATCGATGGTCTTGCCGAGCAGCGGCGCAACGGGGGTCTTGCGGATCCTGCTCTCGACGATCCGCTCGATACCGGCCTGGACCTCGGTGTCGTCGATGACCTCGATGGCCCCGCGCACGACATCGGAAACCGCCACGGCGGCGCGCTCCGCGTTGGCTGAGTCGGCCAACCACTCACCGAGTCGCCGCCCGACGGAGACGCCGGCCAAGCGCTCGTCGAGCACGTCACGCGACATGAAGTTGGTCTCCACGAACTCGCCCAGCGAGCGGCCGATCTCGTCCTTGCGGTTGGGGATGATGGCGGTGTGGGGGATCGGCAGGCCGAGCGGGTGGCGGAACAGCGCAGTGACCGCGAACCAGTCGGCAAGCGCACCGACCATCGCTGCCTCGGCGAACGCGCGGGTGTAACCCCATGCAGCGCCTTTGTCCTCGTTGGCCCGGGCAACGAGGAACAGCACCGCGGCGGCCGCGAGCAGCGCCACCGCGAACCCCTTCATCCGTCGCAGGGCCCGAGCCTTCTCCACGTCGGCGTCGGTGTGCAGGTCATCCATTCGTGCCTCCGTCCGCAGCGGTGGTACCCACGTCGTCAGCGCAACGAAACCCGATGTGGCAGGTGGGCTCGTCGACTGCCTGGCGATGGCGAGCGGCCGGCCGGTAACGACTGCAGTAGTTGGCCGCGCAGAGGAAGGATCCGCCCTTGGCGACCACGCCATCGGTGGATGCGGCGGCTGGGGTCGACGCCGGTGGGCAACACGGCGAGCCGGCCGCGGGCCGCGACCACGGGTCGGCGGTGAGCTCCCACACGTTGCCGAGCATGTCGAACAGGCCGTTCGGGTTGGGTGGAAACGCGCCGACGGGCATCGTGCCCGGCGGCCGACTGCGGATGGAGCGCCACGGAAACTCACCCAGCCAGACGTTGGCGAGCAACCGGCCGTCGTCGGCCAACGGCCACGTCGCCGGTAACGGTTCCCCGGCCGCTGCGGCCCACTCCCACTCGGATTCCGTGGGCAGCCGTGCGCCGCGCCATGCGGCGTATGCGATGGCGTCAGCGTGGGTGACAGCGACCACGGGGTGGTCGGCATGCTCGGTCCCCAGCGGCGCCGTGCCCAACGGGCGGCGCCAGTTGGCGAGCGGTTCGTGTCGCCACCACAGGTTCGGTTGGCCGAGATCGACTGGGCCCCCAGCAGGCACGAACACGGCCGCACCGGTGATTTCGGCGGGCGTGACGTGGCCGGTGGCCTCGACGAACTCGGCGAACTGCGCGTTTGTCACCGGGTGGGCGTCGAGCACGAAGGGCTCGACGCTGACGCGACGCGCCGGCGACTCCTCGGGATAGTGGTGGTCGTCGCCCTGCACGAAGGTGCCCGACGCGATGGAGCGCCGCGGCGTCATCACGCGGGGAGACTCGGTGCCTGGAGCGCGCCCACGCTCATGTCGATCAAGTTGGCCACAAACGCAGCGTCGGAGAGCTGCAGCGGCCGGCCCCGATCGATCTGCCGGGCGCGCAACGCCAGCGCGTCGCTGACCAGCATCAGCAGCGTGGTGACACGCTCGTGGCGGATCTCGTCCGGTTGATCGGGGATGGCAGCAGCCAGCATGGAGAGCGAGGCGTGTGCCTGAGTCGGTGTGCGTGGCGGACCGTCGTCCCAGAAGTCGAACAGATCGGTCAGCTGGGCGATGACGCGCAGGAACTCACGACCCTCATCGGTTTCCAGCTTGCGAGCAAAGGGCAGGACGAACGCGCGCACGACGACGGGGATGTCGTCGGTCTGCCCCGATGCCCGAATGTCGGCGAGCATCTCCGCGCGTTCGGACTCGATGCCTTCGTTGTGGCGTTCGACGATCGCGTTGAGCAATCCCTCGCGACCGCCGAAGTGGTAGTGGAGCGCGCTCGTGTTCTTCTGTCCGGCGCGCTCGATCACGGTGCGCAGTGGCACACGGAACACTCCCTGCTCGGCGAACAGGTGCTGACCAATGGTGATCAGTTTGTCGCGGGTGTCGTGCGCAGTGCGAGCCACGGGGTCACCCTAGCGA
>JAYTSB010000253.1:0-2681 GCA_043745825.1 Actinomycetota bacterium
CCCCGACTCCGAGCAGGTTGTTGGCGACGTGCACGGCGACGTCGCGTGCGGTCCACTCCGGGCAGGGTGACGGGTTGGCCCAGGCATCGGGGGCGGTGGCTTGGACGCGCGCATCGAACGACTGCACGAGTCCGGTGATCTGGTTGACGATGGGTTGGCTCATGGGCCGCACCATAGTGGAGCCGGCCGGACCGCGATTCAGCGCGCGGTGGAGCCGCCGGGAAGCGCCGCCGGCGCGTGGGTGCTGGCGGCGCGCACGACATCCTGAGCCGATGGGTTGACGAGCGCAACCGGACCGACGGCCACGGTGGGCACGGTCTCGTTACCGCGCGCCACGGCGCGGACGAACGCTGCGCCCTCAGGGTCCTGCCAGATGTCGACCGTGGTGTACGGCACCTCGAGCCGATCGAGCTGGCGGAACAGACCGCTGCAGTATCCGCAGCCGGGTCGCCAGTACACCGTGATGCCCGAGTGGTCGGTGCCGAGATCGCTCACCGGATCAGTATGCCATCGGCTTTCGGGCAGAGTCTTTCGAAGGTATCGATTGTGGAAACGCGCGGGTGCGCGGAGTGAACCAGGCAACGGTGCCGCCGTTGGGTGGTTGCTGACGGGGACTGGCTCTGAGCGGGTCAGCCCCAGCGGCTCTGGCCGAAGCGGTACCCCACGCTGCGCACGGTCTGGATCAGGTTCTGGTGTTCCTCGCCGAGCTTGGCGCGCAGGCGGCGGATGTGGACGTCCACCGTGCGGGCCCCGCCGTAGTACTCATAACCCCACACCCGACTGAGCAACAGCTCGCGGGTGAACACCTTGCCCGGGTTCTGGGCGAGGAACTTGAGCAGCTCGTACTCCATGTACGTGAGGTCCAGGGGCCGCCCTTCGATGGACGCCTGATACGTCTCCACGTTGAGGGCCAGCTCGCTGTACTCGACGACATCGGGCTTCACGCCACCGCCCTTCCAGAGCAGGTGGCGGAGGCGGGCCTCCAGCTCGATGGGGTGGAAGGGGGTGAGGCAGAAATCGTCGAACAGCTCGTCGCGCAGGGCCAGGTCACCGAGCTGGCCCCCGCCGACCAGCAGCAGCAACGGGGGCACCGGCTGGTCGCGCTTGCGCAGCGCCCGGCACAGAGCCCAGGCGCCGTCGGGGTCCGCGTCCGTCGAGACGATCGCGCCCGCCCAACCGGCGGCCGGCTCGTTGCGGATCACCTCGTCCGCTCCGGACACCGACTTCCAGCGATAGCCGGCGAGGTCGAGGGTGCGCACGAGGTCGGGGGCAGGGGACTCCGGGAACACCGCGAGCATCTCCGCCGCCGCAGTCACAGTGACCTCAGGTACCGATCGTGCTCGAACGTGCTGACGTGGGCCTTGTAGGCCCGCCACTCGTTGCGCTTGTTGCGCAGGAACCACTCGAAGATGTGCTCACCGAGCGCCTCGGCCACCAGCGAGGATTCCTCCATCACCTTCAGCGCATCGCCGAGCGACGTGGGGATCTGATCGATGCCGAGCTTGACGAGCTGCGCGTCGTCCATCTGGAACAGGTTGGCGTCTGCCTCGGCCGGCAGCTCGTAGCCCTCCTGCACGCCACGCATACCGGCGGCCAGCAGCACGCTGAACGCAAGGTAGGGATTGCATGCCGGGTCCGGCGACCGGTACTCGATGCGTGTGGCGAGTGGGTTGCCCTTCTTCGGGATGGGTACCCGGATCAGGCCGCTGCGGTTGTTGCGTGCCCAGCTGATGTGGACCGGCGCCTCGAACCCGGGAACCAGGCGCTTGTAGCTGTTGACGGTCTGGTTGGTGACCGCGGTGATCTCGGCCGCGTGGCGCAGCAGGCCGGCCATGAACTGCTTGGCCAGTGGCGACAGGTTGTAGGCGTCGTCGGCGGCGTAGAACGCATTGTCCTCGCCGTTGAACAGCGACAGGTGCACGTGCATGCCAGAGCCCTGCACACCCTCTAATGGCTTGGGCATGAACGACGCGTACACGCCCTGACTGGCGGCGACCTCCTTCACCACCAGGCGGAAGGTCATGATCGAGTCAGCCATGCTCAGTACGTCGTTGTGGCGCAGATCGATCTCGTGTTGGCTCGGTGCGTCTTCGTGAAAGCTGTACTCCACGGGGATGCCCATCGCCTCCAGCGTGCGGATGGTCTGCTTGCGCAGCGATCCAGACACGTCGCTGGCGGTGAGGTCGAAGAAGCCGGCCTCGTCGAGCGGCTGCGGTGCCTGACCCCGCTCGGGCGGGGCGAAGTAGAAGAACTCCATGTCCGGAGCGGCGAAGAAGGTCAGCCCCATCGACCGCGCGGCAGCCAAGTTGCGGCGCAGCACCTGGCGCGGGTCGCCTTCGAACGGGGTGCCATCGAGGTTGTGGATGTCGCAGAACACCCGCGCCTCGGCCGCTTTGGGATCACCCCACGGCAGGACCTCGAAGGTGTTCGGATCGGGGATCGCGAGCACGTCGCTTTCCTGCACCCGGCTGAACCCGTCGATCGACGAGCCGTCGAAGGTCATCCCGTCTTCGAGCGCGTTCTCCAGTTCGGCCGGGCTGATCGCGAAGCTCTTCAGGCTGCCGAGGACATCGGTGAACCAGAGCCGCACCAGCCGGACGCCGCGCTCTTCCACCGTGTGGAGCACGTAGTTGCGCTGCTGTTCGTTCATGTTCATGGTTCCTCGCAGATCGATGGAGATC
>JAYTSB010000254.1:0-5836 GCA_043745825.1 Actinomycetota bacterium
GCAGCAGCAGGGCTCGTGGCCCTCGTCGTCGGGCAGTTCTCGGCCAGGCCCATCGGTGCGCAGCCGGCGGTCCGTGGGGCCTGGAAGACGGAGATGCGCGACGGCGTGCGCTGGTTGCTCGCGCATCCCCTGTTGCGTCCGATGGCACTCATCCTCGGCTCGATGAACCTGATCGGTGCCATGACGGGCGCAACGTTGGTGCTGTTCGCCCAGGAGGTGCTGCGCACGTCGCCGATCGAGTTCGCGATCCTGACCATGGGCGGCGCGATCGGTGGCGTTGCCGGCGGCTACGCAGCACCGGCGATCCGCAACCGCCTCGGCACCGGTCCATCGTTGTGGCTGACCCTGGTCGTCACGGTGGTTTCACCGGTGGTCATCGGCCTCACATCGGTCTGGTCGCTGGTGATGGTGATGTTCGGGCTCGACACGCTCGTCGCCGTGCTGTGGAACGTGATCACCGTGTCACTGCGCCAGACCATCATCCCCGATGAACTCCTCGGCCGGGTCAACAGCGTGTACCGGTTCTTCGCGTGGGGCATGATCCCGATCGGCACCGCGCTCGGTGGCCTCGCAGTCGTGCTCGTCGAACACGACTGGGGTCGTTCAACGGCGCTGCGCACGCCGTTCTTCGTCGCCGCTGCGCTCGGCGTGCTCCTGATGTTCTACGCCGTGCCCCGGCTCACCACCGCCAAACTCGACGCCGCCCGGGCCGAGGGCATCGCCGCTCGCGCGGCGCGTCAGGCGACCGCCGCAGCCGAGTCCGGGACCGACGCCTGAGTCCGGCGCTCGCGAGTTTCGCTCCCGCGGTTCGGCGTTGCGCGACCTGGTCGCGCAAGCGCGACCCGTGGGCGCGAATTTCGCGGCCCGATTAGCCGGGGAAGAACGCAGCGATGACCAACGCAGCGACGCCCACGACGGCGGTGCCGAACGCCACCGGAGCGAGATCGCGCCAGCGCGCCACCGGGCGTGCGCCGACAGCCGAGGCGGTAGCTCGGACACGGGCCAGCGGCACACCGGCGAGCCACACGATGCCGCCGAGGGCAAGCAGGACGACCCCGGTCACCGGGTGGCCGTTGGTCACCTTGGGAATTCCCTTGGCCGCTGCGGCCCCGCACGCGAGGAGCGAGAGCGCACTGCGCGACCACGCCAGCTCAGTACGTTCGGCGGCGAGCCCGGCGTCGCGGCTCATCCTTCGCTGGGACTGTGTGCGAAGACGGCCAGGACGAGCGCGATCAGCGAACTGACACCGACGACTGCCGCCACCACGAGCGGCAGCACCGAGCGCGGCAGCGGTTCGCCGAGGCGCATCGCCTGCTCGTTGCGCCGCCACTGGAACAGGCTGGCGACAGCGATCAGCGTGCCCATTGCGATCAACGGCAGGCCGATCATCCGCCGCCCGCCGGGTACGTCGAACGGGGGAAGCAGTTGGGTGATGGCAAGACCGGCAGTCACCAGCGCGAGCGCGGTGCGGTTGTAGGCGAGAAACGTGCGCTCGTTCGCGTAGGAGAAGCGGACGTCAGGGTCCTCGCCCACCGGTGGGCGCCGAGGTGCGTTCATGCCGCTGCGGCGAACTCGGCCAACACCCGCTCGGCTTCGGGGTGCCGGGCGATGCGGGCTGCGAGGAGCTCGCGCTGCTGGGCTGCGGCCAACGGTGGCTGCTGCACCGTCGCCCAGTGCACCAGACCGCTCCAGAACCGTCCGATCAGCTCGTGACCGGAGATCTCGCCGCCGTCCACCGTGCGGAACGTCACCGCCTCCAGCTCACCGAGGTACAGGCGCAGCGACCGGACGTGGATCTCCTCGTCGCGCCGGATCCGGCCGACGATCTCCGCCGCTTCCTCGGCCTGCACCCGACGATCCACGAACAGGTCATCCGTGCGCAGGACCTCCTGGGTTGACGCGAACCCGATCTCGGCGCGGAACTCGATGACGAGTAGGTTCATCAGAAGGGAGAGGACACCCTCCACAGCGGGTGACACCTCCGGCATCATCCGTTTGCCGGTCTCCGGGCGAGCGATACTCTCGGGCGGATCGACATCCGGGTAGGCCCCGGCGCCGAAGGCAAGGTCGCGGGCCACGAACCACATCTCGTCGTGGCCCCCGACGCCCTGCGCCGGCTCGCCGCCTTCGTCGATGCCGTGCGCATACAGCAGGCCGTTGTTGAGGTGCCCGATGGCCATCGTGGAAATATCCTCCGCGATGGCCGGCTGCAGGTCGGGGAACACCGCATCCGCAAGGACCCGGCCCTTGGCCTCGATCTTGCCGGTGATGGTGAGCGTGTTCCAGAACGGCTCGCCGAGCCCGTTGCGAATCAGGCTCTTGGATTGTTCCACCGTGGGCACACGCTCGCCGTCCAGCAGTGTGGAGTCGGCCGCAAACAGCTCACCGCCGCGTTCGCGCAGGGATGCCTCCCACGCATCGAGGGCCGGCTCGCGCACCAGGGCGCGGGGCGGCTGGTAGCGACCGTCGGCCAGGAACCCGCCGTGCATCCGCCGCCCGGCCACCACGTGCGGACGGGCGAACGCGTGATCACGGAGCAGTTCGTCGCGGGTGTACACCAGTTGCGCCATGCCGCAGAGCGTAGAGGCGGGCGGCCACTACCATCGAACGGATGCTCGACACGCCCGACACCAGAGCTCCTGCCATCCGGGTCCTGGCTCGGGCGATGATCCACACGTTCTTCCGGCGAGTGGAGGTGGACGGGTTGGAGCGGCTGCCCACCACGGGGCCGGTCATCACCGTCGCCAACCATGCCAACGGCCTCGTCGACGGGTTGCTGTTGATGTCCAAGCTCCCACGCTGGCCACGCTTTCTCGGCAAGGCGACGCTGTTCCGCATCGCCCCGCTGAAGCCGTTCCTACGGTGGGCCGGCGTGATCCCGGTGCATCGCGCCAAGGACGCCAAACCGTCCGACGCTGACCGCGCTGCACTGAACGAGGCCACCTTCGCGGCGTGCCGGCAGTTGCTGGGCGAGGGCTCACTCGTCGCCATCTTCCCCGAGGGCATCAGCCACGACCACCCCACCTTGCAGCCGCTGCGCACGGGCGCGGCACGCATCGCCCTCGCCGCTGCGGCGGAGGGCGCCACCACGCTGCAGATCGTGCCGATCGGCCTCGCCTACGACGCAAAGAGCACGTTCCGCTCACACGCCGTGGTGACCATCGGCGACCCGATCGCCGTCGAGCGTTGGGCAGCCGAGTACGCAGCAGACGACCGCGCCGCAGTGCGGTCGTGCACCGAAGCGATCACCGAAGGGTTGCACAACGTGTCGCCCGACGATGCCGACGTGCCTGCGCCGATGGCCGTCACCCGCCGCCTGCGGTTCACCACGGCAGTGCGTGCAGCGCGACGAGTAGCGCCTCGACCGGCATTGGTGGCCGCCGCACCCGTGGCGCTGATCGGCGCGCTGGTGCACGCCGCGCCGTACCAGCTCATCAAGCGCCTGGCCAGGTTTCCCAAGGGCGAGAGCATCCGCTCCACCGTCAAGTTGCTGGGATGCACGGTGCTGTTCCTCATCGAATGGAGCACGATCGCCGGGGTCATCTGGCGCCGCCGAGGGCCATTGCCCGCCGCTGTTGCCTTTGTCGCCTGCCCCGTGTCCGGATACGTCGCAGTTCGCTTCGCCGAGGCCCTGCGCGACGCAAGTCCAACGACGATCAACGCGCCGATCTGTGAGGTGGAGGGACCGGCCTAGACCCGCCGGTAGCGGCGCACCGCGATCGGGGCGAGCACGACTGAGATGCCCAGCGCCCAGATCATCGAGGTGAGCACCTTGGTGGCCGTGGGGCCGCCGAGCATGCACGCGCGCACCGCATCGGCGGCAGCACTCACGGGTTGGTGGCGGGCCCAGCACTGCAGCCAGCCCGGCATCTTCGACGGATCGACGAACGCGTTCGATGCAAACACGAGTGGGGCCAGCAGCGGGAACGCTGCCGCCTGGGCCGCTTCGCCGTTGGTGACCGACAGTCCGATCAGCGCAAAGATCCAGCACAACCCGAAGCCGAAGAGCACGAGGACGAACACGCCCAGGGCCACCATCGCCACGTTGGTGTGGGTTCGAAAGCCAACGGCGTAGCCGATTGCAAGCATGAGCAGGATCACGAAGACGTTGCGGGTGGTATCAGCCAGGACCCGCCCACCGAGCACGGCCGAGCGTGCCATCGGCAACGACCTGAGACGCTCAAGCAAGCCCTTGCCCTTGTCCTCGGCGAGACCGACGGCGGTGTTGATCGCCCCGAATGCGCAGGTCTGCACGAAGATGCCCGGCATCAGGTAGTCGACGTAGGAGACGCCCGGGATCGAGATCGAGCCGCCGAACACGTAGCGGAACATGAGCACGAAAATGCTCGGTTGGATGACCGCGAACACGAGCAGTTGGGGCACACGTCGGATGGTCGTGAGGTTCCGCCACGTCATCGCAAGCGTGTCGCGCACCGCCCAGAGCATCCCGTCGCCAGGCATTGCAACAGGGCGGACCCCTGGTTTGAACGACACGGGTTTGAACGACTCGGGTTCGAGCGGCGAGGGTTCGAGTGGCACGGCAGCGGTCACAGTGTGGCTCCTGTCAGGCTGAGGAAGACCTCGTCGAGGGTGGGGGCATGGAGATCGATGTGCTGGGCGTCGATGCCTGACGCCTGGAGCTGATTGAGCACGTCGCGCACCGTTGCCGGGCCGCCGCGAAGCGGCACGGCGAGAGCGGTGACGTCGCTCGTGATGGCGCCGGGGTGGAACCGGGCCAGGGCCGCTGCGGCGGCGGCCACGGTCTCCACATCGGCGAAGGTGAGGACCACGGTGGTCTCCCCGAGCCGCGACTTGAGCTCCGCAGCAGTGCCCTCGGCAGCGATCACACCGTGGTCGATGACGATGATCCGGTCTGCGAGACGGTCCGCTTCTTCCAGATACTGAGTGGTGAGCAACACGGTGGTGCCGTCGGCCACAAGGTTGCCGATCACGTCCCACAGATCCTGACGACTCGCCGGATCGAGACCGGTTGTCGGCTCGTCGAGCAGGAGCACGGGTGGATGGGTGACCAGCGCAGCCGCCAGGTCGAGCCGGCGACGCATGCCGCCGGAGTACGTGCGTGCCGGCCGGTTGGCGGCGTCCGTCAGGTGGAACTGATCGAGCAGCTCGACGGCCCGGGCACCCGCCGCCGACTTGGCCAGGTGGTTGAGACGGCCGACGAGCGTGAGGTTCTCGCGTCCGGTGAGGTTCTCGTCGACGGCTGCGTACTGGCCGGCCAGACCGATGCTGCGACGAACGTTCTGTGGCGCGGCGCACACGTCGAAGCCGTTGACCTCGGCGCGACCTGCGTCCGGCAGCAGGATCGTGGTCAGGATCCGTACTGCGGTCGTCTTGCCGGCGCCGTTCGGTCCGAGCAAGCCGAGCACCGATCCGGTGGGAACTTGGAACGAGACACCGTCGAGGGCATGCACCTCGCCGAAGTGCTTGATCAGGCCTTCGGCGATGATGGCGGAAGAGGTCATGCCCTGCACACTAGCCAATGGTTGGTGAATGTCAACTATCTATTTAAACCGATCATTGGTATGATGCAACCGTGGCAGCGCGCCGGAGATCAGCAACCACACGAGACGAATCACTCGACCTCGCGTGGTCGAAGCTGCAGCCACTGTTCTTCAGCAAACGCGATGCGTTCTTCGAGATCATCGCTGCGCATGGACTGACGCCACCGCACGGCCAAGCGCTGGCCGTGCTCACCGAGGGTCCGATGCGAATGCGCGACATCGCCGACAGCCTCGTCTGCGACGCCTCCTACGTCACCGCGATCGTCGACAACCTGGAACACCTCGGGCTCGCCATTCGCCAACCGAGCTCCACC
>JAYTSB010000255.1:0-2641 GCA_043745825.1 Actinomycetota bacterium
CCCCGACGCCACACGACGACGGCACCCTTCGCTTCCCGGTCGGCCGCGGTACGGCGGCAAATGCGACGGCGCGACCGTCCGTGACACTCGTGTTCCCACCGACTGACCCGCATGCGATGAGCCTCATCATCGATGGCACCGCCACCGTCACGAACGCGGGCACGAACGCGGGCAGCGAGGTCAGCGTCACGCCGACCTGGGCGGTGATGCACCGCTCGGCCGTGCCACCGTTGTGACCTCACCCGATCTGGCCCGAGCAATCGCCCAGGAACGGAGCGCGCTGATCGAGCTGATTGCCGGTCTGGACGATGCCCAGCTGCGCACGCCCTCGCTGTGCGCCGGATGGTCGGTTCACCACGTCGCCGCCCATCTGACGATGCCGTTCAACGTGTCGGCCCCGGGCCTGCTGTGGCGGGCGTTGGTGGAGCCGCTGTCGTTCACCGGGGCAATCGACCGGCTCACCCAGGAGCACGCTCGCCGGCCGATCGAGGGCATCCTCGCCCAGCTGCGCGATCACGTCGCGGACACCACGCACCCACCCGGGCAACCGATTGCACCGCTGATCGACTTGATCGTGCACGGGGAGGACATCTGTCGGCCCCTCGACCTCGAACGCCAGGTCAGCATCCAGCGCATCGGGGCCGCGCTCGCGCACCTCACGCACGGTCGGGCCATTGGCTTCCTGCCCGGTTCACGTGTGCGCGGCCTGCGCTTCGTTGCCACCGACGCTGATGTTGCGTGGGGCCAGGGACAGATCGTGCACGGCCCGGCAATGGACCTCCTGCTCGGTGTGATGGGCCGTCGGGTGGCGTTCGACCGGTTGGGCGGCGCGGTGCACGTGCTGCGCGAACGCGTCGTTCAGTAATCCACGCCCGCCACCCAGGTTCCGCGCAGGTGTTTGCCTCCTCTGGGGCACTTTCAACCGCAAACAATCGCGAGCACACCGCGGGGCAGTGAGTCCTTCGGTGACGAAGCGGTGAGGGAGCGATCAGTCAGCGTCGGGGCGCACGGCGATCATCGGGTCGGCTGCCGACACCGTCACGGTCGCAGTGGACGCCGCGACCTCATCGGCCAGGTCGCCGACCTCACCCTGGAACGATGCAGCGCCGCCCGGCTGCAGTTCCTGGTACTCGGTGGGCAGGCCCATCGTGTCGAGCAGGGCGATGAACGGGTCGGGGTCGAGCTCTTCGACGTTGACCATGGTGCCGGTGTCCCACGGTCCACGGGCGATCAGCAGGGCCGCGGCCACGGCAGGCACACCGGCGGTGTAGCTGATGCCCTGCGACTCGACCTCGCGATAGGCCTCCTCGTGATCGGATACCTGGAAGATGAACATCTCCCGGGGCTTGCCGTCCTTGGTGCCCTTGATGACGTTGCCGATGCAGGTCTTGCCCGTGTAGGTCGGCGCGAGCGTCATCGGATCGGGGAGCAGCGCCTTGACAACCTTCAGCGGCACGACCTCACGCCCGTCGTCGAGTGTCACAGGCTCGTGGCCGAGCAGTCCGAGCGTGCGCAGGACGGTGAAGACGTTGATGTAGTGGTCGCCGAAGCCCATCCAGAAGCGGATGCTCTTTGCGGCGATGTTCTTCGACAACGAGTGGAGCTCGTCGTGGCCGTTCAGGTAGACGGGCTGCACGCCCACCACCGGGAAGTCGAACGTGCGCTTCACGGTGTGCGTCGGGTACTCACGCCACTGCTGGTCGATCCAGGTCCATACCTTCACGAACTCGCGGAAGTTGATCTCCGGATCGAAGTTGGTGGCGAAGTAGCGGCCGTGGCTGCCGATGTTCACGTCGAGGATGTCGATCGTGTCGATGGTGTCGAAGTGGTGCTTGGCCGCAAGTGCGCAGTACGCGTTGACCACGCCGGGATCGAAGCCCGCCCCGAGCACGGCCGTCACCCTGCGCTCGGCGCAGCGATCCTTGCGCTTCCATTCGTGGTTCGCGTACCACGGCGGGTCCTCGCACACGACCTGCGGATCCTCATGGATCGCGGTGTCGATGTACGCCGCGCCGGTCTCCAGGCACGCCTCCAGCACCGACATGTTGAGGAAGGCCGACGCCAGGTTGAGCACGATCTCCGAGCCCGTCTCACGGATGAGCGCAACGGTCGACGCCACGTCGTAGGCGTCGAGCTGTCGGGAGTGCAAACGTTGCCCAGGGTCATTCACATGGCCGAGTCGCTGCACGCTCTCGATGATGGCGTCGGCCTTGGCGATCGTACGCGAGGCGATGCAGATCTCACCCAGCTCGTCGTTGCACATTGCTGCCTTGTGGGCGGCGACGTGGGCGACGGCGCCGGCGCCGACGATGAGGAGGTTGCGCTTCATCGGGACCCTTTCGTTCGGTGGTGGCGGAAGATCACGAGAGGCTGCCGACGAAGTCGTCGTAGGTGAACTGCCGCACGGTCTCCACGGTGCCGTCGAGCCGGCGGACCACGATCGAGGGCATGCGGATGCCGTTGAACCAAGTGGTCTTCACCATCGTGTAACCGGCCGCGTCGGCGAAGCGGACCTCGTCACCGACCTGCAACGGTGCGGCGAGGCGGTAGTCACCGAAGATGTCGCCGGCGAGGCACGTGCGACCGGCCACCATCACCCGGCGCTCACCCGTTGCCGGAGCGTTCAACCGTGGGTTCGTGC
>JAYTSB010000256.1:0-3717 GCA_043745825.1 Actinomycetota bacterium
AACGCGTCGCGGGCAGCCTCGGCGCCGTCGTGTACGGCATCGACACCCGCCGCCCGCTGGCGGACCACGACATGGCCGCGCTGCGTTGCGCGCTGGCCGAGCACCTGGTGGTGTTCCTGCCAGATCAGCAGATCGATCTCGACCAGCTCGAGCGCTTCACCGATGAGCTCGGCGGGCGCGACATCACGCCATACGTGAAGGCGGTCGAGGGCCGGCCGTATGTGATCCGCGTGATCAAGGAACCAACCGACGAGCTCAACTTCGCCAACGCCTGGCACACCGATCTCTCCTACCTGCCCGCACCCCCTGCGTACACGGTGCTGCACGCCCACGAGGTGCCGCCCTACGGTGGCGACACGATCTGGGCCAACCAGTATCTCGCCTATGAGACGTTGCCCGCTTCCTTGCGCGAGCGGCTGCTGCAGCTTCGCGGCGTGCACAGCGCTGGCACGGCCTACGGCACCGGCGGCTATCTGGAGGCCGTGCAGGACAAGAGCTCGATGGCCATCGAGCCGTCCGAGGACGCCTACGCCCGCCAGATCCACCCGCTCGTGGTGCGGCATCCGGACATCGGTCGATCCGCGCTGTACGTGAACTCGGTGTACACCGTCGGCATCGACGACATGCCCGCCGAAGAGTCGCTGCCGCTGCTGCAGCGGCTCTTCACGCACAGCGTGCACGAGAACTTCACCTGTCGCATCCGTTGGCAACCGGGCATGCTGGCCATCTGGGACAACCGCTGCACCCAACACTTCGCGGTCAACGACTACTCGGGTGCACGCCGGGAGATGTTCCGCACGAGTGTCCGTGGCACCGTACCGGTTGGTGCAGGGGCTCCCGTATCCTGACGCCGTGCTCCGCCTCGTCCTTCCCAAGGGTTCTCTCGAGAAAGCGACGCTCGAGCTGTTCGAGGCCGCTGACCTGACCGTACGGAGGAACTCTTCGGTCGACTACAAAGCCACCATCGACGATCCACGCATCAGCGAGGTGCGCATCCTGCGACCCCAGGAGATTCCCAGCTACGTCGCCGAGGGCCTGTTCGACATCGGCATCACCGGCCGTGACTGGGTGGAGGAGACCGCCAGCGATGTCGTCAGCCTCGGCGAGCTGCAGTACTCCAAGGCGACGTCGCTGCCCATCCGCGTGGTCGTGGCTGTCGCCGGTGATTCGCCCGCCACCAGCGTGGCCGATCTCGGCGATGGCGTGCGTGTCAGCACCGAGTACCCCGAGTTGACCAAGCGCTACTTCGCCCAGCACGGCATCGACGCGGACATTCGCCTCTCATACGGGGCCAGCGAGGCCAAGATCCCCGACATCGCCGACTGCATCGTCGACATCACCGAGACCGGACGGGCGCTACGTGCCGCCGGGCTGCGCATCATCGACACGATGTTGGTCAGCTACACCGAGGTCGTTGCCAACCGGCAGTCCTTCGACGACGCCACCAAGCGCCACGCGATGGACCAGTTGATGACGCTGCTGATGGGCACATTGGATGCACGCGGCAAGGTGCTGGTGAAGCTCAACGTGTCGCGCGAGAACTTCGAAGCGGTGGTGGCCCTGGTGCCCTCGATGAAAGCGCCGACGGTGAGCGAGCTCGCCCATGGCGACGGGTTCGCAATCGAGACCGTCGTGGCCAAGAACCAGATCAACACGCTCATCCCTGCGCTGAAGGACGCCGGCGCCACCGGCATTCTCGAGCTGCCGATCTCAAAGATCATCGCCTGATGACCGGCTCGGCGTCGACCTCGCCCCGCTTCCGGGGTTCGGTGACGGGCTTCGATGAGGCGCGCGGCCTCGGCGATGTCACTACCGACGACGACGACGTGGTGTTCCCGTTCCACTGCGTCTCCATCGGCGACGGTACCCGCACCATCCAGGTCGGGGCGAGGGTCACGTTCGTCGCGCTGCTCAAGCTCGGCCGCCGCGAAGCAGCGGACATTCGCCCCGCCTGAGCCATGCGCCCGCCCGACGAGCGTGATGAGCGTGATGAGCGTGATGAGCGGATCCTGGCCGTCATCCGCTCGCTCCGCGAGGGCGAGGTGGTCACCTACGGCGAGATCGCTGCGGACGCCGGGTTTGCCAAGCTTTCCCGACTCGTCGGCCACGTGCTGGCCACCGTCGACGACGATCTGCCCTGGTGGCGGGTGGTCAACGCCTCCGGCCGACTGGTGCCCGGGCACGAGCGCGAGCAGGTGCGCCTGTTGCGTCGCGAAGGCGTGACGTGTACCGACGGCCGCGTGCAGTCGGCCCGCTACGGGCGCTTCCGGCGCGCCTGAGACCAACTCACGTCCCGGCGGCTGCGGCGTCTGCGGCGACCTGGTTCTTGATCTGCACGAAGGCGATGCGGATGTTGCCGAGCGCATCGCGCATGGTGGCGACGTCGGTGCCGAGGCGGTCTCCGAGGCCCTCCACCAGGCAGGCAACGGCGTCGATGGACAACGCGGCCTGGACGAGGTCGGGCGGGTTGGCACTGAGGTGGATCGCGGCCAGCTCGTAGAGTCCCATCACATGGTTGGCGATGACCATCTCCGCGGGAACCTCGGCGAGTTGGCGGCGGACGTCCTCGATGGCCTCGCGGGCATCGTCGACCAGCGTCTCGGTGTCGGGGGTCTCGAGGTCGGGGGTTGAGGCGGTGCCGCCAGGCTCGCGACCTGCGGTGTAGGAGGTTTCTGCTTCCACGTGCGCTAGCCTACCGGCCGACAACTGAGGCGAAGTGGGGTGCACCCGTGCAACCAACCCCCACCCGGCCACGTTCACGTGCGTCCGGGTCAGGCACCGAATCATCTGCTCCCGTGCGAGGGCGTGGCTGTTCGTTCCTTGGCTTTGCGTCGGTACTCGACGACAACCAACAGGGAGAACAGCCCATTGCACAGGAGTGATCAGCCATAGCAACGCCGCAGCAGAACGAGCCCCGGTACAACGAGCGCATCCGTGCGCGTGAGGTCCGCCTGATCGGAGCTGACGGGAGCCAGGTCGGTATCAAGACCTTGCCCGAAGCCCTCCAGATGGCCCGGCAACTCGATCTCGACCTGGTCGAGGTCGCCCCGTTGGCGAATCCACCCGTGTGCCGGATCATGGACTACGGCAAGTTTCGTTACGAGGAGTCGCAGAAGGCCAAGGAATCGCGCAAGAAGACGATCCATGTGTCGATCAAGGAAGTGAAGTTGCGTCCGAAGATCGGCAAGGGGGACCTCGACACCAAGATTCGGCACATGCAGGAGTTCCTCTCCGAAGGCCACAAGGTCAAGGTGACCCTGCAGTTCCGTGGTCGTGAGATGGCTCACCCCGAGCTCGGCTCTCGTCTGCTCGACAACGTCATCGCCCAGGTGGACGGACTCGGCAAGATCGAGACCCAAGCCCGGCTCGAAGGTCGCAACATGACGATGGTCCTCGCACCGGAGAAGAAGGTCGCACCAAAGAAGGAACGCACGGCGGCCCCGGCGAACGAGTCTGACGCTGGCACCACCGAACCGCCAGAGACCGAAGCCGTGCAACCCGAAGCTGCCGAAACCGAAGCTGCCGAAACCGAAGCTCCCGAAACCGAAGCTCCCGAAACCGAGCCAGTCGCTGATCCCGCCCCCGATCCCGTCACCGTCACGGCCCTCCCTGACACGGCCGCCACTGACACCGATTCCTGAACCCCGAACACACCCACAAAGGGACATCCAATGCCAAAGATGAAGACCAGCAAGACCGCAGCCAAGCGGTTCAAGA
>JAYTSB010000257.1:0-4810 GCA_043745825.1 Actinomycetota bacterium
GTCACCATCGACTCCTACGTGGTGTTCTTCGAGCGATTGAAGGACGAGGTTCGCGGCGGCCGCTCGCTGCGCAACTCTGCCCAGCGCGGCTTCAAGGCCGCGTTCCGTACGATCCTCATCGCCGATGCCGTGTCGCTGATCGGCGCCGCGGTGCTGTGGTACCTGTCGGTCGGCGCAGTGCGCGGCTTCGCCTTCTACCTCGGCCTGTCGACGGTGATGGACATCTTCGTCGCCTACTTCTTCACTCGCCCGGCCGTGCTGCTGCTGGCCCGAAGCGGCTTCATGAGCGGCTCGTCGGTGCTCGGCGTGCACACCGAGGCGAGCTCGGACACAGCACAGTTGAGCGGAGCCACGTCATGACCGCCATTTCCACCACGATCCCGGAGCGCCGCAGCGTGTGGGGCCGGCTCTATCACGGCGAGACGCGCATCGACTTCATGGGTCGCAAGTGGTGGGGTCTCGGGGTCTCCGCCGTCCTGATCGTGATCACGATCGTCTCGCTGGTCGCCCAGGGCCTGAGCCTCGGACTGGACTTCAAGGGTGGGGTGCAGTGGGAGGTCCCGGCCGCCAACATCACCCAGGCCGAAGCCCGCGACGTGCTCACCTCGAATGGCGTCAACGCAGCGGACGCGAAGATCGTCACGGTGTCGGCCAGCGGCGTCGACCGCTTGCGCATCCAGGTCGGTGAGCAGACCACCCAGGTACGGCAAAAGGTGTACGAGGCACTCGCCGTTGCAGCCAAGGTGCCGGTGACCGACATCAGCGCGAACTCGGTCACGTCGTCGTGGGGCAGCGAGATCACCAAATCCGCCGTGCGCGCCCTGATCGTGTTCCTCATTCTCGTCTCGTTGTTCATCGCCTGGCGCTTCGAGTGGCGCATGGCGGTGGGTGCCATTGCCGCGATGGTCCACGACGTGCTGATCAGCGTTGGCGTGTACTCGGTGCTCCAGTTGGAGGTCACTCCGGCGACGGTGATCGCGTTCCTCACCATCCTCGGGTTCTCCCTCTACGACACCATCGTCGTGTTCGACAAGGTCAAGGAGAACACGGCCCGGTTCGCCAGCGCGCGCCTGCCGTACGACGACGTCATCAACGTGTCGATGAACCAGGTGCTGATGCGTTCGCTCAACACCAGCGTTGCCGCCGTGCTCCCGGTGTTGTCGCTCCTCGTGGTCGGTGCCGGGTTCCTCGGCGCGATCGCCCTGCGCGAGTTCGCCCTGGCGTTGTTCGTCGGCCTGATCACCGGCTCGTACTCGTCGATCTTCATCGCGGCACCGCTGCTCGCCGCGCTGAAGGGTCGTTCGCCGAAGTTCAAGTCGATCACCACGCCGCGCTCCACGGGCATGGAACTGGAGTTGCTCGTGCTCGGCGGTTCGCCGACGGCGAAGCGAGACATGCAACGGGGACGCCAGAGCGTGGCCGTCAACGACGACGGTGCTCCTGTGATGCGAAAGGCGCAGACCGCCGACGAGGTGCTGTCACACCCGCCGAGGCCGCGCAAGAAGACCCGCCGTTGAGCCGCACTCGGTAGCCTGGGCACATATGGCCGCCGACAACGCTCCCGCCGACGCCGCCAGCGCTGGTTGGGTGACCGACCTCATCCGAGAGATCCCTGACTATCCGCAGGCTGGTGTGACCTTCCGTGACATCACCCCGCTGCTCGGCGACGGGCGTGCGTTCCAGCGTGCCGTGACCGAACTCGTCGACCGGTTCCAGGGGGTGGAGGTCGATCGCGTTCTGGGCATGGAGGCACGTGGTTTCATTCTCGCCGCACCGGTGGCGCTGGCGCTCGGCGCCGGTTTCGTCCCGGTGCGCAAGTCCGGCAAGTTGCCCTGGGCGGTGGTGCGTGAGGAGTACAGCCTCGAGTACGGCACCGACAAGCTGGAGATCCATCGCGACGCCATCCACCCCGGCGAGCGTGTGCTGGTCATCGACGACGTGCTCGCTACCGGCGGCACGGCCGCGGCCACCTGCCGCCTGGTGGAGGCACTCAGCGGCGTCGTCGTGGGTTTGGGCTTCCTGATCGAGATCGCCGAATTGCAGGGCCGGCGGCGGCTCGGCGGACGGGTCGTGGAGAGCCTGGCGGTGTACTGAGCAGATGGGTACCGTCGATCGAGTCCTGCCGTGGAGACGGCAACCACAGGTCACGCACGACGAACTCGCCCCGATCCTCGCGTCGTACCGCAAGCGCCACCCGAAGGCCAGCACGACGATGATCACCAAGGCCTTCGCGATGGCCAACGAGGCGCACCGCAACCAGCTGCGCAGCAGTGGTGAGGGCTACATCAACCATCCGCTGGCGGTGGCCCGCATCGTGGCCGACATCGGTCTGGACGAGACGTCGCTCGCTGCGGCGCTGCTGCATGACTCGGTAGAAGACACCGAGATCACCCTCGCCGATGTGGAGCAGCATTTCGGCGCAGACGTTGCTGCGATCGTCGACGGTGTCACCAAGCTCGAGCGCCTCCAGTTCGACTCCAAGGAGGCCCAGCAAGCCGCCACCATGCGTAAGATGCTCGTAGCCATGGCGCGCGATCTGCGTGTGCTCATCATCAAGCTCGCTGACCGGCTGCACAACATGCGCACCATCGCCGGCATGCCGATGGACAAGCAGCGGCGCATCGCCCAGGAGACGCTGGACATCTACGCGCCGCTCGCGCACCGGCTGGGCATGCAGGAGCTACGCCAGCAACTAGAGGACCTCAGCTTCGCCTCGCTGTATCCGAAGCGATTCGCCGAGCTCGACCACCTGGTGATGACCCGCAGCCCGGGGCGAGACCTGTACCTCGCCAGGACACTGGCCGAGGTTCGTGGCCGGTTGTCCGAGCTGAACATCAACGCCGAGATCACCGGGCGTGGCAAGCACATGTGGAGCATCTACGAAAAGATGATCCAGAAGAATCGCGACTTCGACGAGATCTTCGACCTCGTTGCGATCCGCGTGATCGTCGACTCGGTCAAGGACTGCTACGCGGCGCTGGGCTGCATCCACGGCCGGTGGAAGCCGGTGGTGGGCCGGTTCAAGGACTACATCGCGATGCCCAAGTTCAACCTCTACCAGAGCTTGCACACCACCGTCATCGGCCCGGACGGCAAGGCCATCGAGGTCCAGATCCGCACTCGGGAGATGCACCAGCGCGCTGAATGGGGAGTCGCCGCGCATTGGGCCTACAAGGAGGATGCCCCCACCCAGGACATCGATTGGCTGAACCGGATCATCGACTGGCAGGCCGAGGTCAGCGATCCCAACCAGTTCATGGAGAGCCTGAAGACCGACCTCGAACAGGAGGAAGTCTTCGTCTTCACGCCCAAGGGCCGTGTGGTGACCCTGCCGATCCACTCCACCACCGTGGACTTCGCCTACGCAGTGCACACCGAGGTCGGCCACAAGTGCATCGGGGCGAAGGTGAACAGTCGCCTCGTGCCGCTCGACCATCGCCTGCGCAGCGGCGACACGTGCGAGATCTTCGTGTCCAAACTAGAAACGGCCACGCCGTCGCGCGACTGGCTCACGTTCGTCGAGTCGCCGCGAGCGCGCAACAAGATCCGCCAGTGGTTCAGCCGCGAGCGTCGCGACGACGCGTTGGAATCCGGGCGCGAGGAATTGGCCAAGGAGTTCCGCCGCGAGTCCCTGCCGGTGCAGGGCATGTGGACCTCCGACGTGCTGCTGGCCGAGATCACCACCCACGGCTACGCCGACCTCGACACCGCGTTGGTGGCCATCGGCGAGCGCCACCTGTCGGCGCGATCGCTCGTGCAGAAGGTGGCCAGGGTGATGCGTACCGGAGACCAGGAAGAGCAGATCGCCGCGTCCCCGGTCTTGCGGCCCCGGGGCTTCCAGCGGGCCCGCTCCAAGGTCGGTGTGCACGTCGACGGCATGGAGAACGTGCTCGTGCGACTGTCTCGCTGCTGTACCCCCGTGCCCGGTGACGAGATCATGGGCTTCATCACCCGCGGGCGCGGCGTGAGCGTGCACCGCTCGGACTGCGCCAACGCGGTCTCGCTGATGTCCGACCAGGCGTCCCGCTTGATCGACGTGGAGTGGGACGGGGCCAGTCGCAAGGCCGTGTTCCGCGCCGGTGTGGAGGTCGTCGCTCTCGACCGCTCGCGCCTGCTGCGCGACGTCGCCAACTCGCTCAGCGAGCAGCACGTGAACATCGTTGCCTGCAGCACCCATACGGGTAACGACCGGGTCGCCAAGATGCGTTTCGAGTTCGAGCTCGCCGACCCCGGCCATCTCGAGTCCGTGCTGCGCACGATCAAGACCATCGACGGCGTCTACGACGCCTACCGCCTGGTGCCGGGCAAGGGCAGCTGACGCCACCAGCGGGCCGAAAGCCCGAGGGTTTCATGGTGCGCACGCTCTAGCCTTGTAGACCATGCCAGAGTTCCAGACCAGCCCGGGGATGCGGGACATCCTGCCGCCGGAGTCGGCGCGCTGGCGGCAGTTCCAGTCGGTCTTCGTGGGCGTGGTCGAGGCAGCGGGTTACGGCGAGATCATGCCCCCGATGATGGAGGACCTCGGTGTCTTCCAGCGCATCGGTACGGCCACCGATGTGGTCACCAAGGAGATGTACGACTTCATCGACAAGGGCGACCGCCATGTCGCGCTGCGTCCGGAGCAGACGGCCAGCGTGTGCCGGGCGTTTGCCCAGCACCGCCCGCCCACACCGTGGAAGGTGTTCTACGCAGGGCCCAACTTTCGCTACGAGAAGCCTCAGCGCGGCCGCTACCGCCAGTTCGACCAGGTGGGCATCGAGGTCCTGGGTGCCGATGATCCGTACCTCGACGTCGAGGTCATCTCGCTGGC
>JAYTSB010000258.1:0-8991 GCA_043745825.1 Actinomycetota bacterium
GCCGGTCACCACGGTGCCGGCCGTGAACACCCAGACATCGCCGGTGCCGACGGTCTGAGCTTCTGGACTTCGCCCGTCGGCCGGGCTGGGCTTGTAGTCGACGGACAGCACCACGACGTTGCTGGTGGCCAGCTGATCGTCGTTGATCGCGTCCTTGTGCACCTTGTCGTCCGAGAAGCGCAGGTAGGTGGACGTGTCTGCGTTCCACTTCCACAGGACGCGCACGTTGTCCATCGACACCTTCACCCCGTCAGCCGACGCGCCCGACGGAACAGCGCCGTCGGGCCGGTACTGGAACTGCGGCGCAGGCGCGGCGGCGTCAGCGGGCGCGAAGGTGTACAGCGCCGACACATTCCCATAGAGGTTGTGCGGCGCCTTGCGGTTCTTGTTACGGAACATCGCCTTGCCGGCCTTGGTCTCGCTGACCTCGATCAGATCGCTGGCGATGATGGCAGCGGTGACCCGTCCGTTGCCTCCGCTCCAGGCGAAAATCGGTCGGTTGAGCGAACCGAGCAGGGCAACGTCCTGGGTTCGGCCGGACCGGATGGGGCCGACGGGATCAGCCCCGTTGCTCTGGAAGACAGCCGCGAACCGGGTGAGGTTCTCGACGTTCTCCTCGAACACGATGTCGGCCTCGTTGAGCCCACTCTGGGGGCGCGCATCAGGGTGGTTGTCGATCTTCACGGTCAGCGCCGGCCGGGTGGCGGCGGCCGGGTCGAGCAGTGGCAAACCGGTGAGCGGGTAGGTCGGCGCAGCGGCCACGGTGGTGGTGGTGCCCTCGCCGGCCGTGGTGGTGTCCGTCGATTCAGTGGAGGCAGTCGACGTGGTGGGTTTTACCTTCGTCGTGGTGGTGGCCAGGTCCACCGTGCCGGCCGTGGTGGTGTCGACGGTCTTCGCGTCCGAGCTGCACCCGGCCGCGACGACACCGGTGGCGATGGCGATCAGCAGCAGCCGGCGGCTCGTGGGTCGGGCATTGTGGGGTCGTGGGGTCACGTCAGAGCTCCCGGAGCAGTTCAATCCGCTCATCGAGCGGAGGATGGGTGTCGAACATCTGGTGGAGGCGGCCGAGGCGGCCACGATCGGCGACGCCGGACATCGGCTGCTCGATCCACAGATGGGCGGTGGCGGTGGTGGCCGAATGGGTCACCGTGGAGTCGTCGCGCAACTTCTCCAGGGCGGAGATCAACCCTGGCGGATAGCGCGTCATCTGGCAGGCGGACACGTCGGCGAGGGTTTCGCGCTTGCGGCTGACGGCGGCCTGCATCAGCTTGGCGAGCAGCGGGGCGAAGATCAGCAGGGCGAAGCCGAGCAGGGCGATGGGGTTGCCCGTGTCGTTGCGGTCGCCGTCGCGACGCACGCGCCCGCCGTTCCACCACATCATCCGGATGCCCAGGTCCGTGAGGATCGCGATGGACCCGACGAGCGTGACCACCAGGGTGGACACGAGGATGTCGTAGTTGCGCACGTGGGACAGCTCGTGGGCGAGCACGCCCTCCAGCTCCACCCGGTTCATCTTCTCCAGGAGTCCGGTGGTGACCGCGATCGCGGCGTGCTTCGGGTCGCGTCCGGTGGCGAATGCGTTCGGGGCGGGATCGACCACGATGTACACCCGGGGCTTGGGCAGGCCGCTGGCGATGCACAAACCTTCGACGAGGTTGTGCAGCCGGCGGTACTGGTCCGGATCCGCCGGCACCGCCCGGCTCACGGCGAGCGCGATGGCGTCGGCTTTCCAGTAGGAGACGGCCGCCATCGTGCCCGAGAACACGAGCGCGATGATGGTTCCGAGGAGGCCATAGCCGACGAGGAGGCCGATGGCCGCGCCAACGGCTGCCAGCAGCAGGACGAACGCGGCGACGAGCGCGGCACTCTTGCGTTTGTTGGTACGAATCTGTTCGAACATGATGATCGCTCAGGGTCAGCGGCGCATGGCGCCGTTGGCCGCACCGCTCAGAACTGCACCTTGGGGACTTCGCGGGCCGACGAATCGGCCTCGAAGTACTCACGGCGCTCGAAGTGCATCATGTTGGCGAAGATCACCGTGGGGAAGGTCTGCAGCTTGTTGTTGTAGCCGAGAACCATGTCGTTGTAGAACTGGCGGGCGTAGGACACACGGCCCTCGGTGGCGGTGAGCTCTTCTTGCAGGGCGAGGAAGTTCTGGTTGGCCTTGAGGTCCGGATACGCCTCGCTCAGGGCGAACACCTGCTTCAGGGCACCGGTGATGGCCGAGTCGGCTGCGGCCTGTGCGCCGGGTGTGTTCGGCGCGGCGATGGCGCTGTTGCGAGCCCGGATCACGGCGTCGAGGGTCTCCTTCTCGTGCGCTGCGTAGGCCTTGACGGTCTCCACGAGGTTCGGGATCAGATCGATCCGACGCTTGAGCTGCACGTCGATCTGGGCCCAGGCGTTCTCCACCTGGTTGCGGCGGCGGATGAGACCGTTGTACATGACGATGCCGAACAGCAGCAGCAGGACAACGATCCCGATGACGATCAACAGGACAACCATTGATTCTCCTTCGGTCGGTGAGGGGGGTCGAAACGATCAGGGTTGGGCGGGTTGGAGCCGGCGGCGTCAATCGCCCGACGGAGTCTGCGCCGTGAGTTGACGCAACGGGACCGCGTGCAGCATACGCCCGAGTGTCCGCCTCCAGCGTGACACCCGGTCCTGCGGCACGGCATCTCGGGCGGCCCGCCGGGCGATCCGCTCGGCCGCCAGTTCCTCGTAGATTGCCGCGTATCGGGTGGCGAGGGTGGTCATGCTGAAGTCCTCGGCCCGGGCTTGTCCTGCGGCGCGAAGCCGATCGGCGAGCGTCGCATCGTCGAGCACTCGACGCAGCGCGGCTGCGAGCTTGCCGGCATCGCCCGGGTCGACGAGCAGCGCGTCGACCTCGCTGGTGGCCACGTTCCGGTAGCCGTCAAGCGCGCTCGCCACCACTGGCGTGCCGGCCGCGAAGGCCTCGATGAGCACCACGCCAAACGATTCACCGTGCAGCGACGGCGCGCAGAACACATCAGCGTTGCGCAGGTGGGCAATCTTGTCCTCGTCGGTGAGTCGGCCCAGCCATTCGATGCGGGGGTGCTCGCCGACTGCGGCGCGCAGCGCCTTGGTGTCCGGGCCGTTGCTGCCGATCAGCAGGCGCACGTCGTCAGGCAGCTCGCCGAACGCAGTCAGCAGCACACCGAGCCCCTTGCGTTCCTCGTGCCGTCCGCAGAAGAAGATGGAGCGACCGGTCTTCGCTTTGTTCGGTTGCGTTCTCGGCTCGCCGGAGACCGGCGCGCGGTAGCGATCCAGCTCGACGCCGTTGAACAGCAGCTCGTACTCCCCACCCAGGCTCTCCTCGATCAGGGCGAGCGCATCCTTGGACACCACGACGCGCCGGGCAATGTTGTCGGCCAGCTTTCGCAGCGGTGCCCACAGGTACCGGTAGCCGTTGGACACGCCTGCGGCGTGGAACGTTGCGACAATCGGCGCCGGATGGAGGAACAGAGCGGTCTCCGTCGGTCCGGGCGCCAGCGGCTCATGGAGGTGCAGTACGTCGAAGTCCTCCTCGATCAGCACCCGAATGGTGCGCAGCTGGGCTGCGGGGTCGGGCGCGATCGGCGCGATCGAGCCGTTGGAAGCGGTGGGCAGGCTGTTGCCCAACGGGCTCACGAAGCTGGCCGGAGGTGGTCCGTCGCAGGGCCCGAGGACACGCGCCTCGTACCCCATCCTGCGCAACTCGCGCGCCAATCCCATCACCTGCTCCTGCACCCCACCGGGAATGCTCAGGCTGTAGGGGCAGACGATGCCGATCCGCAGTGGGCCGGTGCGGCCGGGTCCAGCCCGGGATGACCCGGTGTGCGCGGGCAGGGGTCGTGGTGACTCAGCCGGCACCCGCCAGACCCTAGCGGCCGCGCCGCAGTACACGGGCTACGGTTCGGCCATGCGCGCGCAGCGAATGATCTCCGTGGTGGGTTGTCATGCCGAGGGTGAGGTCGGCGACGTGGTCATCGGCGGCATCCTGCCTCCGGCCGGCGACACCGTGTTCGAGATGATGCAGACGATGGAGCGTGAGCACGATCACATCCGTCGGTTCCTCATCTGCGAGCCGCGCGGCAGCGTGGCCCGGCACGTCAACATCATCGTGCCCGCCAAGACACCGGGCTGTCACGCCGGCGCGATCATCATGGAGCCGACGGAGTACGTGCCGATGAGCGGGTCGAACACGATGTGCATCGCCACGGTCCTGCTCGAGATGGGCATGGTGCCCATGGAGGAGCCGGTCACCACGCTGCGCCTGGACATGCCCGGTGGCGTGGTGGAGGTGACGGCACAGTGCCGGGATGGGAAATGCGTCTCGGTCGAGATCGCCAACGTGCCGTGCTTCGTGGATCGCATCGACGCGCCGCTTGAGGTGGAGGGCGTTGGCACCGTGAACGTCTCGGTGGCCTACGGCGGCATGTTCTACGGCATCGTCGACGTGACAGCACTCGGCATGCGGATCCAGCCGGACCAGGCGCGCGAGCTGGGGGCACTCGGTGAGAAGATCCGCGCCGCGGCCCGCGAGCAGTTCGACGTCGTGCACCCCGACAACCCGGACATCACAGGCGTGAGCATCGTCCAGCTCAACGAGCCGTTCGTGCGGGCCGACCTGCCGGCCCGAAACACCTGCGTCGTCTCCCCCGGGCGCTCTGACCGCAGCCCCACCGGTACCGGCACGTGCGCACGCATGGCCCTGCTGCACGCTCAGGGCCGGCTCGGCGTCGGTGAGGGCCTGATCCACGAGTCCATCATCGGCTCGCGCTTCTACGGCAACATCGTCGGTGAGACCACGGTCGGTACCGGCCCGGGCACCCGGCCGGCCATCCTGCCCACCGTGCGCGGCAGCGCATGGATCACCGGGTTCAGCAACTACGTTCTCGACCCGACCGACCCCTACCCGCAGGGCTACCTCGTGGCAGACACGTGGGGCACCTCGATGATCATCAACCAGCACCGCCCGAACCAGGAGATCAACCCATGAGCGCCACTGCCACTGTCCTGCCGGCGCTGTCGGTCATGGGATCCGCGACGAAGCGAGCGGCGATCCTCGAACTCGCCACGGAGACCGATGAGCGCGGATTTGCCGGCCTCGCGGTGCCGGGCGTCGGGGGCAACCTGGCGATGTGCGCGTCGCTGGCGCACGCAACTCGATCGATCCCCTTCTGGTCCTCGATCCAGCCGATCTACCTCGCCCACCCGAGCGAGGTGGCTGCCTCGGCAGCGCACATCCTGGAGATCAGTGGCGGCCGACTCCGACTCGGTCTCGGCGTGAGTCACACGCCGATGCTCGACCGGATGGGCCTGTCCACGGGCAAGCCGCTGTCCGACATGCGCGACTACGTCGCCGGAATCCGCAAGGCCGAACGCTCAACCGGTGCGATCCCCCCGATCCTGCTCGCCGCATTGCGCGACAAGATGCTCGACCTGGCAGTGGAGATCGCCGACGGAGCGCTGTGGGCGAACGCGTCGCAGTCACACACACCAACCCAGGTCGCCCGTATACCGGCCGAGCGTCGCAACTCGTTCCACCTCGCCAACATGGTGCCCACCGTCATCGACGACGACCTCGACGCGGCACGAGCCATCCATCGACGCACGCTCGGTGGATACATCGTGCTGCCCAACTACCGCAACTACTGGCGGGTGGCGGGCTACGCCGAGGAGATGGACGCGATCGAGACCGCACTTGCAGCCGGCGATCGCGATGCGGCGTCCGCAGCGATGAGCGACCGTTGGATCGATGATTGCACGATCAGCGGCCCACCCGCCGTCGTGCGCGACCGGTTCGCGGCGTGGCAGGACATCGGCGTTACACCCATCGCAGTGATGTCGAGCACCACCGGCGGACAAGCCAAAGCGATCCGCCAGCTGCTCGACCTCTACCCCTGACGCCCCGCCACCCCCGTGCGCCAAGCAAGCGCTTCGTGCGCGGGCGGGTCAGATCGGGGCGATCAGTTCTGCACCCTTGTTGCGCACATTGTTCACATCGGTGGACACCTTGTGCATCGTCAACAACGAATCCGGCGCCGGTACGAGCAAGCCGGCCAGCGATGCGATGTTCTCTTCGGCCGGATCGAGCCACTGCTGCCAGGCAGTGGCGGGCAGGATCACCGGCATCCGGTCGTGCACCGGTTCCATCGTGTGGTTGGCGGCCGTGGTGATGACGGCGCAGGTGTGCATCCACGGCGCGTCCGCAGGGCTGTCCTTGGGCCGCCACGCGCTCCACAAACCGGCCACGGCCAGCGGTTCGCCGTCGACGCGGTGGATGAACGTCGGCTGCTTCAGCGGCTTGCCTTTGGCGCTGAGCGGGCTGTCGGTGGTTGCGGCCTGCCACTCGTAGAAACCGTCCATCGGCACGATGCAACGGTGCTTGCGGAACACGCCCTTGAACGCCGGCTTCTCGGCCACTGTCTCGCCGCGTGCATTGATCATCGACGAACCGATCTTCGCGTCCTTGGCCCACACCGGGATCAATCCCCACTGGAATGCGCGAATCGAGCGATGCTCACCGTCACTGACGACGGCGAGGATCTCGTTGGTGGGGGCGACGTTGTAGTTCTCCGGCGGCGCCTCCGCGTCGGGCGTGGCGCCGAAGTAGCCGGCCAGCTCCTGGGCGGACTGGGTGGAGACAAAGCGACCGCACACGGCTCGTACCGTATCCGCTGACACCGGCCGCCAGGATTTCCTACCCGAACGCGATCTACGCGGCGCCGTACATCACCGTCGCCGACCCGCAGTGGGCACTCCAGGAGCTGGAGTGGGCCATCGGCCTTGACGTGCGGGTGGTGGTGATGCGGACCGCACCGGCGTTGGCACCCGGGGGCCTCACCCGCTCCCCCGGCAATGCCGTGTTCGATCCGTTCTGGACACGCGCAGCCGCGGCCGGTGTGGTGGTGGCGTTCCATTCCGGAGACGCCGGCTATGGCAAGTACCTCGACGACTGGGAGCCGGGCGGCGATTTTCAGGCGTTTCAGTTCTCCGCACTTCGCACGATGACGAGCGATCGCGCCCCGTTCGACATGTTCGCAGTCCTCGTCTGTCACGGTGTGTTCAGCCGTCATCCGGAGTTGCGCTGCGCCAGCATTCGAGGCCGGGTGCTGTTCGGCAGCGACTACCCGCACGCCGAGGGGCTGGCTGTACCCAATCCATTCGTCCATGACCTCAAGGGCTTCGACGCCGGCGAGGTACGGGCGATCATGCGCGACAATGCCTACGCCCTGATCGGTGGATGATTGCCGCGGCGCCAACGCAGGCTGCGCGACCTGCACGTGACGTTCGCCATCGTCGTGCCGCTGTGGGATCGGATCGGGCAAGATCAGAGCGGTGAGTCGGCCGACCGCCGTTTGCAGACCTGCGAGAGGATTCCCCATGAGGCACCGCGAGCTCCATCGTTCCGGCCGAATCGGATGGCTACGGGCCGCCGTTCTGGGCGCCAACGACGGCATCGTATCAACGGCCAGCCTCATCGTCGGGGTCGCCGCAACGGGTGCATCGCGTTCGACGGTGATCGTCGCCGCCACCGCCGGTCTGGTCGCCGGCGCGATGTCGATGGCTGCGGGCGAGTACGTTTCGGTCAGCTCGCAGGCCGACACCGAGCAGGCCGACCTGGCGAGGGAGGCCAAGGAGCTTGCCGCCGACCCAGTGAGTGAGCACGCCGAACTGGCCCGGATCTACGAAGGGCGCGGCGTGAGTCCCGGCGTCGCCGCACAGGTGGCCGAGGAACTGATGGCACATGACGCGCTGGGAGCGCACAGTCGCGACGAGCTGGGGATCTCCCACACCTTCACGGCACGTCCGTTGCAGGCGGCGGGATCATCGGCGATCTCGTTCACGGTCGGTGCCATGCTCCCGCTTGTCGTCGCCGCGCTGACGCCCGGTGCAACACGGGCTTGGATCGTCGCAGGCTCGGCGTTGTTCTTCCTCGCCGGTCTCGGGGTCCTGAGCGCACGCTTCGGTGGGGCGGGCGCAACGAAGGCCGCTGTGCGCGTCACGGTCTGGGGAGCTGTGGCGATGGGACTCACCGCGGTCATCGGACGCCTGGTCGGCACCGTCGTGTGACCTCGGCGGTGACCGGCGGCGCCAGCCGGCACTCAGCCTTTCGGATGCGCCCAGCACGGTGGCGAGCGCGACGACAGCGGCGACGTGACCGAACCGCTGTCGTATCCGTGGCCTTGTCGACTGGTTCTTCCCGCTCAGCGGCGGGTATCCAGCACGCGGGTCGAGGTCATCGGCGTGAAGCCGATTCCTCCCGGACCGAAGGCGCCTTGGAGATCAACGACGAGATCGACAGCGCGCTGGGTGAAGATGCAGAACGTGCCGTCAGCGTCAACCGGCACGACGCCGAGGTTCGCCGTCACCCCGCCCTCGCCGTGGTTGCCCGACGACTTCGTCTGCGCGCCGGGCGAGAGCGCTCCGCATCGATCGGCCGTGATGTACCCCGGCATCGATGCGTTCACCATGGTGAGGTTGACGAGCACGGACGCAGTGCCGGCCGGCGCGTTCGTCCGCACCCGCACGACGTTGCCCGGCGCACCCGCAGGGCCGGACGCGCGTGTGTCGAGTAGACGGATGCTCGCCGACGTCGTGAAACCCAGCGATCCACCGGGAGCGAAGGTGCCCTGCAGATCCACGACCAGTGAGGTGGGCACCTGCGTGTAGAGGCAGAAGCTGCCGTCCGGGTCCACCGCCACGACTGCAAGGTTGGCCACCGCCGCACCCACACCGTGGTTGCCCGACGACGTGGATGGTGCGGCACCGCTGCCGAACGCGCTGCACGGCAGCGCAGTGACGTAGCCCGCTGATGCCGCATCGACCATCGTCAGGTTGACGAGTACGGCCGCAGTGCCGGGCGGTGCGCCGGTCTCCAC
Source organism: Actinomycetota bacterium (assembly GCA_043745825.1). Lineage (GTDB taxonomy): Bacteria > Actinomycetota > Acidimicrobiia > Acidimicrobiales > Ilumatobacteraceae > WLMZ01. The sequence goes on from JAYTSB010000258.1 coordinate 8,886, forward strand.
CCGCACCACTCCCCCGGCGGGCGGCGGCGCGCCGTCGCGGCGCGTGTCGAGCAGGCGGGTTGGGCTGGTGGGCGACAATCGCAGTGCGCCCCTCGGGGAGAACTGA
>JAYTSB010000259.1:0-6047 GCA_043745825.1 Actinomycetota bacterium
GACGTTGTGTCAGAAACTTTGTGCGACGGGGATTCGCGCCCAAGAACGGTCCGCCGGGCGAACACAGAGCAAGCAGAGAAGCGAACGAACGAGGGGTTCAGCGTGCCGGGGTATTTGCAGGACAAGGTCGTCGCAGTCACGGGGTCCGGACGCGGTATCGGACGTTCGATCGCGTTGCTCGCGGCAGCGGAGGGCGCCAAGGTCGTGGTGGCCGACTACGGCGTCAGCATGGATGGCCTGGAGCCGAGCTCGGCGGTGGCCGACGAGGTGGTTGCAGAGATCCAGGCGGCCGGCGGTGAGGCGGTCGCGATCGCCGGCGACGTCGGCACGATGGCGGGCGGCGAAAGCATCGTGACGGCAGCGATGGACACCTATGGACGCATCGACGGCGCCGTGTGCGTGGCCGGCATCCTGCGCGAGCGGATGCTGTTCAACATGAGCGAGGACGAGTTCGACGACGTCATCCGCGTCCACCTGAAGGGCACCTTCACGGTGTACCGCGCCGCCGCGGCGGTGATGCGCAAGCAGCCGGAGGGCGGCAGCCTGATCGCGTTCACCAGCGGCGTGTGGGCGCTCGGCTCCGTTGCCCAGGCCAACTACGCGGCAGCCAAGGGCGGCATCGTCAGCCTGTCCTACTCCGCCGCCGTCGGCCTGGAGCGCTATGGCGTGAGGGCCAACGTGATCGCCCCCGTGGCGCGCACGCGCATGAGCGCGAACGTGCCGATGGCCCTGGCCGAGAACGGAGACCCGGAGGACATTGCGCCGATGGCGGCCTACCTGCTCGGCGATGCGAGCAAGCACATCACCGGCCAGGTGTATTCGGTGGTGGGCAACAAGATCGCAGTGTGGAGCCAGCCCAAAGAGGTTCGAGCGATGTACAACGACACCCGTTGGACCCCCGAGCAGATCGAAGAGCGCCTCCCCGCCACCGTGAAGTTCGAGCGACTGCCGTTCCTCGACATGGTCGAGGAGATGAAGCGCGCGGCCGCTGCCAAAGAGACGCCGAACGGGTGATGCCGGCCGTGGACGGATTGGAGCTGCCCGAGCCGGAGGCGGCAGAGTCCGAGGCGGCAGAGTCCGACGCGGCAGAGTCCGACGCGGAGTCCGAGGCGGCCGACCTCGTCACGCTGACCGACGACGAGTTCCGCCACCACGTCCAGCGCTGGTTGTCCACACACGTCACAAGTGACTTTGCGAACCTGCGCGGTCGTGGCGGCCCCGGTGACGAGGAGATCGGGTTCGACATCCGAGTTGCCTGGGAACGAGAGCTCGGTCGGGCGGGATGGATCGGCCTCGGCTGGCCGATGAGCCACGGCGGGCGTGGTGCCACGGTGGCCCAGCAGATCATCTGGGCCGAGGAGTACACGCGCGCCCAGGCCCCGGCGCGCGTCAACCACATGGGCGAGAACCTGCTCGGCCCCACGCTGATCGAGTACGGCACACCCGCTCAATGCGAACGCTTCCTGCCCGGCATCCTCGACGGCACCGAGCGTTGGTGCCAGGGCTACAGCGAGCCGAACGCCGGCAGCGATCTCGCCAACGTGCAGACCAAGGCCGTGGTCGACGGCGGCGAGTGGGTGCTCAACGGACAGAAGGTGTGGACGTCACTCGCCCACGTCAGCCACTGGTGCTTCGTCGTGGCCCGCACCGAGGCCGGGTCGCAGCGTCACCAGGGCCTTTCGTTCCTGCTCGTGCCGATGGACCAGGCGGGCGTGGAGACACGCATCATCCGCCAGATCACCGGCGGGGGGGAATTCAACGAGACCTTCTTCACCGATGCTCGCACGCCCGCCGACATGATCGTGGGCGCGCCGGGTGATGGTTGGCGAGTCGCGATGGGGTTGCTCGGCTTCGAGCGCGGCATCTCCACACTCGCCCAGCAGGTTGGGTTCGAGCGCGAGCTCGACAACGCAGTGGCGATCGCACGCGCGAATGGTCGCATCAGTGATGCGGGCATCCGCCATCGCCTGGTTCGTGCTCACACCGGGCTCCGCCTCATGCGCTGGAACGCACTGCGGTCGATGGGCGCCGGCATCCCCGGTCCGGAGGCGAGCATCGGCAAACTGTTCTGGGGCACATGGCACCGCGACCTCGGCGAGCTGATGATGGACGTGCTGGGCGCGGAGGCCCTCGTATACGGCGACGAGCCGACCCTGGAGCAGAAGCTGTTCCTCTTCACCCGCAGCGACACGATCTACGGTGGCAGCAACGAAGTACAGCGCAACGTCATCGGCGAGCGCGTGCTCGGACTGGCCAAAGAACCACCGGCCCCCCAACCACCGAAGCTGGAGCCACGATGAGCGTCCCCGAATACGTCTCCGGCCACGGCCTGCTCACCGGCAAGCGGGTGCTGATCACCGCAGCGGCCGGCACGGGCATCGGCTTCGCCACCGCCAAGCGTTGCGTGGAGGAAGGCGCCAGAGTGGTCATCAGCGACAAGCACGAGCGGCGCTGCGGCGAGTCTGCATCCGCGCTCGGCGTGGTGGGGATCCCCTGCGACGTCACCGACGAAGCGTCGGTACAGGCGTTGATTGCGGAAGCGGCGAACTCGCTGGGGGCCATCGACGTACTGATCAACAACGCCGGCCTCGGCGGCACCGCCGAGCTGCACGAGATGACCGACGAGCAGTGGAGCGTCGTCCTCGACGTCACGCTCAACGGCACGTTTCGCTGCATGCGTGCGGGCCTGCAGCACATGTATGCGAACGGGTCCGGTGCCATCGTCAACAACGCCTCGGTGCTCGGTTGGCGGGCCCAGGCCGGTCAGGCCCATTACGCCGCGGCCAAGGCCGGGGTGATGGCGCTCACCCGGTGCGCGGCGATCGAGGCCGGTCCCCGCGGCGTGCGCGTCAACGCTGTGGCACCCAGCATCGCCATGCACCCGTTCCTCGCCAAGGTCACCAGTGACGAGCTGCTCGACGAGCTCACCCGGCGCGAGGCGTTCGGCCGCTACGCCGAGCCCTGGGAGGTGGCCAACGTGATGGTGTTCCTGGCCAGTGACTACAGCAGCTACATGACTGGTGAAGTGGTGTCGGTCAGCTCGCAGCACGCGTAGCCGGCCCCGAGCTACCCCCGGATGCGAACCCGCAGCACGCCGGCGACGGTGTCGCGTGGGGCTGCGTGCGCAAGGATTCGTGGATGCGATGTTCGCCTCGTCCACGCCCGACGACAACACCCGACGGCGGTCTCACCGTCGCCATCATCCTTCCCAGGGCGACCGAGGTCGCCGAGTGATTCGGATCCTGGTCGTTGACGACGAGTCTCCGATTCGGCGGGCGCTCAGCGTCAACCTCGGCGCCCGCGGCTACGAAGTGCTCGAGGCGGCCTGCGGCGAGGCCGCGCTCACCGTCATCGCCGGCGAGAAACCGGATCTCGTGTTGCTCGACCTCGGTCTGCCCGGCATGGACGGGATCATGGTGCTCGAGGCCGTGCGCGGCTGGACGAAGGTGCCCATCATCGTGCTCACCGTGCGCGACGACGAACGCTCCAAGGTGGATGCACTGGAGGCCGGCGCCGACGACTACGTGACCAAGCCGTTCGGCATGGCGGAGCTGGTTGCCCGCGTGCGCGCCGTGCTGCGCCGCAACCCCGATGCCATGCCCGAAGCGCCGGAGGTGAGGACCTCGGCCTTCCGGCTCGACCTCGCCGGGCATCGCGCCCTCGTCGGAGCGGAGCAACACGAGGTCCGGCTGACGCCGATCGAGTGGGGCATCGTCGGCCACCTCGTGCGCAACCCGCACCGGCTGGTCACGTACCGCCAGCTCGTGACGGCCGTGTGGGGCCCCACCTACGACCCCGACCAGAACCTGCTCCGCGTCCACATGGGTCACATTCGCCGCAAGCTGGAGCCGAATCCGTCACGCCCGGCGTATTTCATCACCGGCGCCGGCGTCGGCTACCGCTTCCAGCCTGATCCCGGCTGACCCTGGCAGCGCAGCGCCCGCAGCGAGATCAAGCGGCGGGGAAGGCGCGAACCTTGAGGTGCTTGATGCCGTGGATGAAGTTGCTGCGCAGGCGCGCCGGCGGCTCGACCAGCTCGAGGTGGTCCACGTGCTCCAGCAGCTGCTCGAACATGATCCGCATCTCCAGCCGGGCAAGGGTGACGCCGAGGCAGTGGTGCGGGCCGCCACCACCGAACGCGAGGTGCGGGTTCGGCGAGCGGGTGATGTCGAAGGAGTTCGGATTCGGGAAGACCTCGGGATCGCGGTTGGCCGAGGCGTAGTACATGACAATCGCCTCGCCCTCTTTGATCTGCTGGCCGTGGAGCTCCATGTCGTGGGTGACGGTGCGGCGGAACTGCATCACGGGCGTGCCGAAGCGGAGGATCTCTTCCACGGCGCCGTCGAGATACTTGGGCGGATCCGATTTGAGCAGCGCCCACTGATCCGGGTTCTCCAAGAACGCCAGCATGCCCTGGGCCGTTGCGTTGCGGGTGGTCTCGTTGCCGGCCACGGACAGCAGCAGCACGAACAGGTCGAACTCGTGCTCGGTCAGCTGCTGATCACCGTCGGCCTCGAGCAGCGTGGTGATGATGTCCTGGCGAGGCTCGATCTTGCGGGCCGCGGCGAGCTCGTTGGCGTACATGTAGAGCTCGGTCATCGCGGTGGCAGCCATGTCGTCGGCGCCCTGATACTCGGGATCGTTGCTGCCGATCATCGCATTCGACCACTTGAACACCTTGTGGCGATCCTCCGCAGGGAGGCCGAGCAGCTCGGCGATCGCGATCAACGGGAGCTCCGCAGCGATGTCGGAGACGAAGTCGAACTCACCGGCGGTGACGGCATCGCCGATGATCTTGCCGGCGACCTCACGGAAGTGGCCGTCCATCGAGCGGATCACCTTCGGCGTGAAGCCGCGGCTCACCAGCGTGCGCAGGCGGGCGTGCTCCGGCGGGTCGAGATCGATGAGCATGCGTGCCATCTCCAGGTCGGGGCGGTCCTCGGTGAGGATGGCGCCTTTGCGCTGGGAGGAGAAGTTCTCCCACTGGCGGTTCACCTTCACGCAGTCGGCATGACGGGTCACCACCCAGAAGCCATCCGCCGGCTGCTCCGGTTCCACCTGACGGTGGCGGAAGACGGGCGCTTCCTCGCGCAAGCGGGCGAACAGCTCGTAGGGGACGCCGTTCAGGTATGCGTCATGGCTGGCGATGTCGATCTCGTCGATCAGGCTCATGGGTGGTCTCCCGCTTCGAGGGTTTAACTGGGTTGTCGTGGGGTGGAGGCGCCGGCCAGAGGTCAGCCGGCGCCGAGGATCAAGCCGCTGGTGGGAACTCCCGTGCCGGCGGTAACGAGAACATGTTCTACATCATCGACCGGGTTCGCCGACGAACCGCGGATCTGGCGAACACCCTCAGCAATGCCGTTCATGCCATGGATGTACGCCTCACCCAGTTGGCCGCCGTGAGTGTTGATCGGAAGCGCACCGCCGAGCTCGATGCGCCCGTCACGGATGAAGTCCTTGGCCTCGCCCCGACCGCAGAAGCCGAACTCTTCGAGTTGCATCAGCACGTACGGGGTGAAGTGGTCGTAGAGGATGGCCGTCTGGATGTCGGCCGGAGTGAGCCCCGAGCCCTCCCACAGCTGCCGTGCCACCACGCCCATCTCCGGCAAGCGGGCGATGTCGTCACCGTAGAAGCTCGTCATCATGTGCTGGGCGACGCCGGTGCCCTGCGCGACCGCGGCGATGACGGCAGGGCGTTGGGCAAGATCGCGCGCTCGCGCCGCGCTCGTGACCACGAGGGCCTGACCGCCATCGGACTCCTGGCAGCAGTCGAGCAGGTGCAGCGGCTCGGCGATCCAGCGGCTGGCCTGATGGTCCTCCATCGTGATCGGCTGGCCGTGGAACCAGGCCTTCGGGTTGGTTGCGGCGTGCTTGCGATCGGCCACGGCAATACGACCGAAGTCCTCGCTGGTGGCGCCGTACTCGTACATGTACCGAGTGGCAACCATCGCCACCCACGAAGCCGGCGTGAGCAGACCGTACGGCGAATACCAGTTGAAGTGGGCGCGTTCAGCGGTGGCGGACAGCGGCGCATCCTGCACGCCGGC
>JAYTSB010000260.1:0-10029 GCA_043745825.1 Actinomycetota bacterium
TCGAGGTCTTCGGGCGCCAGCCCCTCGCTCAGATCCCAGGAGCCATACCGTTGAGGGATGCCCCATTTCGTTCAGGCGATTGCCGATCTACCCTCGCCCCAATGTGCCGGTCGGTCATGAAGACGATGCCGCACAGCCAGCGATAGGTGACACTGCAAATACGTTGTCGTTTCGGCGTTCAGATGGCCATCAGCGGGCACGTCCAGATGGCCGCCAGTGGGCAGATTCGTCTGCTCGCCGACGGCCATCCCGCTTTCTGTGTCACAGGCCTTTGGCATGGTTGTTTCATGGACGCTCATGAGGTTGCGGTGCCGATGTCGTTGGAGGTGTTGGAGGCCGAGATCTGTCGTTGGTCAGCGAACTTGACGGCGGCGGAGGCGCGTTGGTTGGGGTTGTTGGCCGAGTTCGATCGGCGTGGCGGATGGCGCGATACCGGTTGTTTGTCGTGTGCGACGTGGCTGGCGTGGCAGACGAGTCTGGATCTGCGCACCGCGCACGAGAAGGTCCGGGTCGCGCACGCGTTGGACGCCTTCCCCGACTTCGCTGTGCAGATGGCGACGGGTGCGTTGACGTACGCGAAGGTGCGTGCTTTGACCCGGATCGTCACTGTTGACAACGTGTCGGATCTGATCGCGTTCGCGCTGGCGGCGACGTCGAACCAGGTGGAGCGGTTCGTGACCGCGTACCGGCGGCACGAGCCCGACAGTGAGGCGGCTGAGCAGCGCGCGTATGCCGGGCGCGGGTTGTGGGTGCGTCATGAGGGTGCGGTGTGCACGATTCGTGCCGAGGTGCCGGCGGAGATGGGTGCGGTGATCATGGGCTGCATCGATCTGTTCCTCGGCGACACCGACATCGCCGACGGGTTACGGGCTCGTCGTGCTGATGCGTTGTTGTCGATGGCGTCGTTCGCGGTCGCGAACTTCGGTGCCGACGTTGAGCTCGATCGCGCCTACCTCGCCACCGTGCACCTCACCCCCGACGTGTTCGACGACGAACCCGACCAACCCGGCCGACGCGAACCCGCCGAACCCGGCCGACGCCAAACCGCCGACGTTGTCGGCGATACCACTGGTGCCGGCGATGTCGCGGACGGTGCCGGGAAGGTACGTCGTCGCCGGTCCAGTGGTGGGGTGTGTTGCGTGGCTCCCGGTGACGGCCTGGGCAGTGATCCGGTCAGTGTGCCCAGGAAGTCGGCGCGGCGGATGTTGTGTGATGCGGTGCTGCAGGGTGTCCGCCACGTGGAAGGACGGGCCCCCACCGTCGGTGTCGATCGGCGTACGGTCCCGGCGCGTTTGAAACGGTCGCTGCGCTTACGTGACCGCGGTTGCCGGTTCCCGGGATGCGAGCATCAGGCCTGGGTTGACGCGCATCACATCGTGCACTGGCTCGATCACGGTCCCACCCGACCAGAGAACCTGATCTGTCTGTGCCGCCGACACCATCGGCTGATGCACGAAGGCGGCTGGTCGATCACCGGTGACGCCAACCGCGACGTCTGGTTCCACGCACCCGACGACACCATCATCTCCGGACAACCAACGCGTGCCGTCGGCGACCGAGACACGGTGATCGACCACGGACGCAGCGATGACGACGGCCGATGCGGCTGGTCCGGCGACGACTTCAACCTCGACTACACCGTCGACATCATCACCGACAACGAAGATCTCCATCGCCGACAACGAACAGGCCGAACCGGCACCACCTGACCAGACTCCCCAGGGAGTCGGAACGGTCCGAGTCACCGGCGATACTGGGTGGATGGGGGAGATCCATCCGCTGAGGCACCTCGTTCGGGCCAAAGATCTCGTCGACGCCCGGTACGCAGAGCCGCTCACGGTGGCGGACCTGGCCCGTGCCGCGGGGTTGTCACGGGCCCACTTCAGCCGTGAGTTCCGCCGCTGCTTCGGCGAGTCGCCGCACCAGTACCTGCTCACCCGGCGACTCGAGCGCGCCGCGGCATTGTTGCGCACCACCGACCGTCCGGTTGCGGTGATTTGCCACGACGTCGGCCTGCAGCCTGGGTTCCTTCACCACCAGCTTCAGCCGGCTGTTCGGCCGTTCCCCGCTCGCATACCGCGCCGCGCAGACGCCGGCAGCCGCGCACGTGCGCATTCCCACATGCGTGATGCGGGCCTACGGCCGGCCGGCAAACCGCACGTTTCGAGAAGACCGGGGAATCGATCCGCCGTACGGTTGACCTCAGCGACGCACGAGTCGACGCATGAACGGAGAAACGCTGTGATCAGGATCGCCAATGCCCAATTCTGGGTGCACGACCAGGACGTCGCTGCTGAGTTCTACACCCAGAAGCTGGGCTGGGAGGTGCGCTCGGACGTCACCATCGAGGGCTGGAACTTCCGCTGGTTGACGGTCGGCCCGGTGGGCCAGCCCGACGTCGGCCTCGTGCTGATGCCGGTGCCCGGGCCGCCGATGCTGGAGGACCATGCCAGTCGCGCCCTCGCCGGACTCGTGGCTCAGGGCGCTGTCGGCACGTTGTTCCTCGAGACCGACGACTGCCAGCGCACCTACGACGAGCTGTCCGCGCGCGGTGTGGTGTTCAACGACCCGCCCACGCCGCAGCCGTACGGGATCGACACGTCGTTCCGCGATCCGTCGGGCAACAACGTGCGGTTGACCCAGGTCATGGAGTTCTCGCTGGACCGGCACGCATGAGCCAGCGCTAGCGTGCGCACATGGCTGCGATCACGATCTACCACAACCCGAATTGAAATTCGTCCAGCAATGCCGTGCGCATTGCCGAAGAGCTGGGCGTCTCGTTCGACAACGTGCTGTACATGAAGACGCCGCCGGACGCGGTAACGCTGCGGGCCATCATCGACAAGCTGGAGGACCCGGTCACCGACCTCGTGCGGCGTGACGCGAACTTCGCCAAGCTCGGCCTGACCGACGCCGACGTGTCCACCGCGGATCAGGTGGTGGAGATCCTCGGCAAGCACAAGGCACTGCTGCAGCGCCCGGTGGTGGTCACCCCGGATGCGGCCGTCATCGGCCGTCCCAAAGAGCGCGTGTCCGCACTGCTTGCCCGCTACGCATAGCGGGGAGCAGCCGGCGCGGGCTGGCCCACTCAGCCGTTCTTGGTCAGCTCGCGGTACGGCGTGGTGCGGAAGTCGCCCGGCTCCTTGGGCAGGCCGAGGCCGCGCTCGCTGACGATGTTCTTCTGAATCTGGTCGGTGCCGCCGTAGATGGCCGGGCCGGGGGAGAAGACCGTCAGCTCCTGGATCGCGCCCTTGGACAGCGTGTCAGTGCCCCACAACATGCCCTGCGCACCGATGATGTGGTTGCCAACCTCGCGCGCCCGACGCAGCGTGTGCGTGCCGAGCAGCTTGGCCAGGTTGCCCTCCACACCCGTGCCGCGCTGGCCGGAGCGGGCCCGGATCAAGTTCCAGCGCCCGACCTCGGCGAGGGTGTGCAGCTCGGCCAGGCCCTGGCGAACTGTCGGGTCGGCGATGAGACCGAGCTGGGTGGCCAGCGTCGTGTACTGCTTGACCGTGCTGCCACCGACGGAGCCGCCACCACCGTTACCGCCCCGTGATGCCACGAAGTCGCCGACTCGCCGGTCGAGGTGACCGCCGATTGGACCGGGCAGGGCCACGCCCATGCTCGCACTGCCACCGCCGCCGCTGCCGAGGCTGGCCCGTTCCACCATGAGCGTGGTGTTGGCGACGGCCCAGCCATTGTTCAGCCCGCCGATGAGGTTGGCCGCCGGCACGCGTGCCTCGGTGAGGAACACTTCGTTGAACATCGCCCGCCCGGTCATCTCCCGCAGCGGGCGTACCTCCACACCGGGCTGGTCCATCGGGAACGCGAAGTAGGAGATGCCCTGGTGCTTGGGCAGATCCGGGTTGGTGCGGGCGATGAGCATGCCCCAGTTGGCGATCTGCCCACCGCTGGTCCACACCTTTTGGCCGGTGATGACGTATTCGTCGCCGTCCAGTTCGGCCTTGGTGCCGAGACCGGCGAGATCAGAGCCGGCACCGGGCTCGCTGAAGAGCTGGCACCACGAGTTCTCGCCGTCCAGGATCGGGGGGATGTACGCGGCCTGCTGCTCGGGCGAGCCGTGCACGGCGATGGTGGGCGCGGCCAGCATCAGACCGAGACCGGCCGGCGGTCCGACCACGCCGTGCTCGCCGAGCACCGAGCTCACCAGCGTGGCGAGGTGGCGCGGGTACCCTCGACCCCCGAGGTCCTCGGGCAGCATCGGCGAGGCGTAGCCCGACGCCGCGAGCCGCTTCCACCACTGGGCGACGGTGAGGTCGGGGTCCCAGTTTTCGGTCACCCATGCGGCGACCTCGTTTCGAACTTGCTCAGCGGAGATGTCAGCCATGGCCGGAACTGTAGGACCACGGTTCCGTCGGCGACGATACGGGATCAGCGGCGACGGGCGTGACCCCGGCCACCTCGACCACCGCGTCCGGCGATGGCCTGCAGCACGAGCAGCAGCAGGATCGCGCCGAGCGCGGCCGCCAAATCCGACCCGGCCGATCGAGGAGGCCGGAACTAGCCTAGAACTAGCCTGCACGTTCGGACGAGACGAGACGAGCCGAGACGAGCCGAAGGGAGGGCGGGAACCCAGTGGTTGACGGAGTCGCGAGCGAGCTGCTGCATGTGCCCGAGGACGAAGCGCACCTCGACATGCAGGATGAGTCACCGGACGAGTCGCCGTTCGGGCCGGTCGCGGAGAAGACGCCGTGGCGGCTGCTCACCGGTTTGCTCGCCGAGCAGAAGCGTGGGCTGATCGCCGGCGTGCTCGTCGGCCTGGCGTGGGCCGCGGCGAAGGTGTCCGTGCCGAGCCTGATCCGCAACGCCATCGACCGTGCCATCAAAACAAACGGGGGTACCGAGGGCAGCGAACCGCTCTGGAAGTGGTCGCTGATCATCGGCGGGGTCGGACTGCTCGCCGGGGTGTTTACCGGATGCCGGCGTTGGATCGCGTTCCGGGAGAGCCGGTCAACCGAGTCGAAGCTGCGCGAGCGACTGTTCAACCACATCATCCGCCTGCACGTCGGCTACCACGACCACGCCCAGACCGGACAGTTGATGAGCCGCGCGTCCAGTGACCTGCAGCAGCTGCAGGCGTTCGTCGTGATGATCCCGCTCGTGCTCAGCAACCTGTTCCAGCTGGTGGCCATCGTCGTGCTGCTCGTGGCCAGCGACCCGTTGCTGGCGCTGTTCGCACTCATCCCCCTCCCGTTCGTCAACATCTCGGCACGGCGGTTCAGCGGCAGGATCCACCCGGCCGTGATGGCCGTGCAGAACCGTCAGGCTGCGCTCGCCACGGTGGTCGAAGAATCCGTTTCCGGGGTCCGGGTGGTCAAGGGCTTTGGTGCCGAGGCTGTGCAGTCGGGCAAGTTGCGCAATGAGGCCGACCGGATCCGCACGGCGTCGCTGGAGGCGGCCCAGATCCGTGCACGGTTCCTGCCCGCCATCGACATCCTGCCGTCGATCGGTCTCATCGCCGTGCTTGCCATTGGCGGGCATCGCGTCCTGAACGGACAGATGACTGTGGGGCAGCTGATCCAGTTCAACTCCAGCGTGCTCTTGCTGATCTGGCCGATGCGCAACATCGGGATGACGCTTGCCACCGGTCAGCGCGCCGCGGTGGCCCTGCAACGCGTGCAGGCCGTGCTCGGCACCGACGCCGACGTCGCCGATCCCGAACAGCCACACGCACTGCCGACAGCGAGCCCGGCCGGTGTTGGTCTCGGGGCTCCGCTCGGCGCACTGTCGTTTCGCAACGTCACGTTCGGCTACGACACCGAACGGGTGGTGCTCGACGGGTTCGACTTGGAGATCCCCGGCGGCACGTCCGTGGCCATCGTTGGATCCACGGGGAGCGGGAAGTCCACCATCACCCGCCTGCTGCTGCGCTTCTATGACGTGCAGGGCGGCTCGATCCACCTCGACGGCTGTGATCTTCGCGACCTTCGCCTGCAGGATCTGCGCCACGCAGTGGGCGTCGTGTTCGAGGACACGCTGCTGTTCCATGACACCGTGGCCGCCAACATCGCATTCGCCGAGCCCGCAGCAGACTTGGGGCGAATCGTGGCCGCGGCCAAGCTGGCCGGTGCGCACGAGTTCGTCACCGATCTCCCCGAGGGCTACGACACAGTGCTCGGCGAGCGCGGATTCTCCCTCAGCGGCGGCCAGCGACAGCGCATCGCCATCGCGCGTGCGATCCTGGCCGACCCGCGTGTGCTCGTCCTCGACGACGCAACCTCCGCGGTCGACCCGTCCAAGGAGCACGAGATCCGTGAGGCGATGGCGACGGTGATGCGCAACCGCACCACGGTCGTGATCGCCCACCGCCCGGGTACCATCGCCCTCGCTGACACGGTGCTGCTGCTTGACGGCGGGCGCGTGGCCGCGCAGGGAACCCACGATCAGCTCCTCGCTTCCAGCGCGGCGTATCGCGACGTGCTGGCCAGCTGGCAGCACGAGCCCATGGGAGGTGAGTAGCCGATGTGGTCGATGAACGCGATCGATGAGGACGACAAGCTGGATCGCGAGGCCACTCGCCAGGTCATCCGCCGGTCGTGGGGCGTCGCCACGCCCTACCACCGCACCATCATCGCCGCGCTCGCGCTGGTGACGCTCTGGACTGCCACCACGCTCGCCGGACCCGTACTGGTCAGCTACGGCATCGACCACGGCATCTCCGCCGGCAGCGGACACGTGCTGAACATGGCCGTCGCCGGCTACGTCGGGGTCACGGTGCTCGCCTACCTCGTGGCCCGGCTGCAGTTCGTGTACATCAACCGTGCAGGCGAGGGGTTCCTACGCGATCTGCGCGTGCGCGTGTTCGATCACCTGCAGCACCAAGGCCTGGCCTACTTCGACCGGGAGAAGACCGGCGTGCTGGTGTCCAGGATGACCGCCGACGTCGAGTCGATGGGCGAGCTGATCCAGTTCGGTCTGCTGCAGTTCATCTCCGCTGCGTTGCTCGTGGTGATGGCACTGGCGCTGCTGTTCGTGCTCAGCTGGGAGCTGACGCTGCTTGCGCTGGTGGTGTTCCCCATCATCGTGGTGGCGTCGATCCGCTTCCAACGCGACTCCAACCGGGCCTACCTCCAGGTGCGCGAGCGCGTCGGCAACAACCTCAGCGCGCTGCAGGAGGGCATTGCCGGGGTGCGCGTGATCCAGGCGTTCGGCCGTGAGGACGAGCAGTCGCGACGGTTCCAGCAGACCAACCGGGCGCTGTTCGACAGCCACATGCACAGCGTGCGGATCTCGATGTGGTACTTCGCCCTCGTCGAGTTCTGCGGCATCCTCGCGATCGCCGGGATGGTGGGCGTCGGCGGCTGGCTGGTGCACCGCGGCTCGGTCAGCCTCGGCGTGGTCACCGCCTTCGTGTTGCTGCTGAGCAGTCTGTTCGAGCCCGTGCAGCAGCTGTCGCAGCTCTACAACACGGTGCAGTCGGCCGGCGCGGCGCTGCAGAAGCTGTACGGCATCCTCGACACCGTGCCGGAGGTCGCTGAAGCGCCGGACGCCGTCGAGCTGCCCGCCGTCGGTGAGTTGGTCGTGGATCACGCCGGCTTCGAGTACGTGCCGGGCCGCCCGGTGCTGTCCGATGTGACCCTCACCGTCGGCGTCGGCGAGCGCGTCGCGCTCGTCGGGCCTACTGGCGCCGGCAAGAGCACGCTCGCCAAGCTGATGGCCCGCCTCTATGACCCCACGGCCGGGACGGTGTCGTTTGGTGGCATCGATCTGCGCCAGGGCACCCTCGGGTCCCTGCGCGAACGTGTCGTCGTCGTGCCCCAGGAGGGCTTCCTGTTCAGCGGGACCATCCGCGACAACCTCGCGATCGCCCGGCCGTCGGCCACCGACGACGAGATCTCCCAGTCGCTCGCAGCCATCGGTGTGCTGGATCACTTCCAATCGTTTCCCGAGGGGCTGGACACCGAGGTGCGTGAGCGCGGCTCGCGCTTGTCCGCCGGCGAGCGTCAGCTGATCGCGCTGGCCCGTGCTGCGCTGGTGGACCCGGCAGTGCTGGTGCTCGACGAGGCGACCTCGAACCTCGACCCCGGCACCGAGGCCGAGGTCGAGCATGCGCTGGAATCGCTGATGCTCGACCGCACCGTGATCGTGGTGGCCCACCGCCTCTCCACCGTGCGGCGCGCCGACCGCATCGCCGTGGTCGACGCCGGGGGCGTCGTCGAACTCGGCAGACACGACGAGCTCATCGCGCTCGGCGGCAAGTACGCAGCGCTGTCGGCCGCGTGGGAGCGCAACCAGCAGTCTGGCGTGGTTGTCGCCGACTGATCAGGCCGTCGCCACGAGCAGGAACTCGATCAGGCCGTGGTCCTGGGTGGTGACCGTACCGTTGGACGGATTGGCGATGCCGCAGTCCGCAAAGGTCACGTCGGTGCTGCCGGCGATGGCGATGCTGTTGCCGGTCTTCTTCGCAGTGACATCCAGCGTCGCCGAATTGGTGACACCGTGCAGGATGAGCTCACCCGTCGCCGTCGCCGTGATCTCCGCACCATCGGCAGGGATCGAACCCAGCTCGATCGGTCGGCTCAGTGTGAAGCTGGCCGTGGGGAACGTGGACGTCTCCATGATCTCGCCCTTGAACTTGCGGTCGCGGTTGTCCTCGTCGGACTGCAGCGTGGTCATGTCGACGGTGAAGCCGGCCGCGGTGACGGCGGTGCCGGAAAGGGTGATCGAGCCGGTCACCGCGTTGGTGCGCCCGACGCCTTCGGTGTCCTGACCGAACAGCACCTCCACCACGCGGTAGCCGACCTGCGAGTCAGGGGTGATCGTGAAGGTGGTGGCTTCGGCGGCGGTGGTGGCGGCTGTGGCGGTGGTGGTGCCCGTCGGTGCCTGATCGATGGAGAGCGTCTTGGGCGCGTCGTCCTTGATGAAGTGGATGTAGATGTACGGGCCGGCGGTCACCGCCAGGGCCACCAGCACCACGATCCCGATGACGATCTTCACCCAGCGCTTGTTCTGCATCGATTCATTGTGCCGGGTTGGGAGGATCTGGCGGCCCGTATCCTGGCCGGGTGACCCTGAGCATCGAGATCGTTCGTTCCGCACCCCGCTCCGCCGACGCCATCGGCATTGCTGTTGCCACCACTGGTGCCGTGCCGAGGTCGCTCGGCCTCAGCCGTGCAGCATTGGCGGCCAACGGCTTCGACGGCAAGGCCGGCCAGACGTTGGTGATCCCGGCGGCCGAAGGGCCCGCCTACATCGCCATTGGCATCGGGGCCCCGCGCGAGCTGACCGAGAACGGGCTGCGCAACGCGGCGGCCGCATTCGCGCGGGCCGCCGGCAAGCGCGCCCGCCTGGCCACCACGCTGGCCGATCTCGAGAACGTCGGTGCAGCCGCCGCTGGCAAGGCGGTGGTGGAGGGCATCTCGTTGGCCAACTACCGCTACGTCGGACTGAAGAACGACAAGACCGGCTCGCCGGCGGAATCGCTTGCGCTGGTGGTGCGCTCCGCTCGTGCAGACGAGGTGCTGCAGGGTGCCACCGAGGGTGAGATCACCGCTGCAGCGGCGACGTTGG
Organism: Actinomycetota bacterium; assembly: GCA_043745825.1. Taxonomy (GTDB): domain Bacteria; phylum Actinomycetota; class Acidimicrobiia; order Acidimicrobiales; family Ilumatobacteraceae; genus WLMZ01. Next base: position 9,532 of record JAYTSB010000260.1, read on the forward strand.
CGCGCGACCTCGCCAACACGCCGCCGGCGTACCTCACGGCGCGTCAGCTCGCCGACAAGGCTGTCGAGGTCGGTACGGCAGCCGGGCTCACCGTCGAAGTGTTCAACAAGGACCAGTTGATCGCAATGGGTTGCGGCGGCCTCGTGGGCGTGAACGCCGGCAGCACCGAGCCGCCGCGCATGGTTCGCCTCACCTACGCACCGAAGAAAGCCAAGGGCCACGTCGTGCTCGTCGGCAAGGGCATCACATACGATTCCGGCGGCATCAGTTTGAAGCCCAGCGACGCCTCCCATGCGTCGATGAAGATGGACATGAGCGGCGCGGCTGCCGTGCTCGCGACGTTGGCCTCGCTGCCCGCGCTGGGCTGCCGCACGGCGGTCACCGGCTATCTGATGTGCACCGACAACATGCCGTCGGGCAGCGCGATGAAGCTGGGCGACGTGCTCACGATGCGCAACGGCAAGACCGTCGAGATCCACAACACCGATGCCGAGGGCC
>JAYTSB010000261.1:0-4309 GCA_043745825.1 Actinomycetota bacterium
CAACGGATGCACGCCCATGCCCCACAGCAACCCGGTGAACCCGAGCATCACCAGCATCACCCAGATCGCGGGCAGGACCAGCAGCGCGAACGGCGAGTACAGAGCCAGGATTCTGTCGCGGAACTCGAACGACGACTGCGGTCGGGCAACAATGTGGAACAGGCGTCGCATGTTCACGAACACCGCTCGCGTGAGCACCGACGAGGTGGCCCGTGGCAGCACCACCGTGCGCACCGCCGAGCCCACGGTCCACACGACGAGCACCACCCCGCAGATCGCGGCCACCACCCGGACGAAGATCACGACGCCACTCTGGCACATCTGGCCACCCGGCGCGCCGGATCACAGCAGGTCACAGCACTCTGCCGGCTGGGTCCCTCTGTGTGTCGAAACTCTGTTACACCCCCTTGCGACACTGGACCCATGAACAGCACCGGCAGCAACATCGCCATCAGCCCCACCGCCATCAGCACCACGAACACCACGAACATCGCTGGCACCGCTGGCACCGCGGAGCAGCTCTCCCTGCTCAGCAGCCCGTCGGTCCCCCTGCAGTTCCGCCTGGACGAGCGCACTCGGCGCTCGGGTCTCCAGCACATCGCGGAACTCCGCGCAATGATGGCCGCACAGGCCGCCAGCCGGCGCAACGATACCCGCGGTCGCTCCGCACAGGCGGCGGCCACCAAGGCGTCTCAGCGCTCGGTGGCCGCATGATCAGCGGGCGCTCGGCGCCAGATCGCGCACGGCCTGCCAGTGCTGCAGCTCGGGGTCCAGTGCCAGGATCGCCAACGACGTCGTCGTCACGCCGTTGTCGAAGTACGCCTGGATCTTGGCCCGGCACTCCGCCGGCGAACCGTGGACGATGATGTCGTCCACCACCGAGTCCGGAATCGCAGCCAGCGCCGCCTTGCGGTCGCCGGCCTTCCACGCGTCCCACATCGGCTGCAGCAGCTCGCCACGGCCAAGCCATTGGTGGAAGGCCGCGTAGACCGGGACGTTCAGGTACGCCGCAATCGCAAACCGGCCTGCGGCACGCACCACCTCGGCGTTCTCGCTAGGGCAGACGAAGATGCGACAGACGATCTCCTTGGGCACCCCGGCCGCGGCATCGTTGACCACGCCCACCACCTGGCGCACATCATCGGGCGAGAGCCAGTTGATGATCGTTCCGTCCGCCTCGCGGGCCGCCAGGCGCAGCATGCCTTCGCGCAGCGCAGCCACCAGGATCTGCGGAGGCTGCTCGGGCCGCACGCCCAGGCGAAAGCCGTCCACCGTGAACGTGTCGTACTGCTTGGCCACCTTCTCGCCGCTCAGCGCGTCCTTGAGGAACCGCACCACGTCGCGCACCTTCTTGTACGGCTCTACGAAGGGAATCCCGTTCCAACGCTCGACGATGACGTTGCTGCTGGAGCCGATGCCGATTGCGAACCGGCCGGGCGCAGCATCGGCCATGCTCGCCACGCTCTGCGCGAAGCATGCCGGTGAACGGGTGTAGGCGGGGATGATCGCCGTGCCGAGACGCAGGCGCGGCTCCCAGGCCGCTGCCAGGGCGAGCGGCGTGAAACCGTCGGCCCCATCGGACTCGGCCGACCAGATGTCGGTGTAGCCGAGATCGGCGAGCTCGGCCAGCTTGTCGCGGTGGCTGTGCAGCGGGCCGGGCAGCGGTACGGTCATCCCCGGTCGCCGCGGCAGCGTCGGCAGCGCGACCGAAGCGGCGTCGTTTCCGGACTCGGATCGCAGTTCGTTGCTCATTCGGTTCCCCCTTGCGGCACGTGCCGGCTCCACTCTTCCTCGTCACCCTTCCAGAAACGCACGATGCAGCTCTGACTGGCCGTGGCCATGAGCGTGCCGTCCTGGGCGAACATGTGCACCAGGCCGTGCCCGAAGCCGCGTTCCACGGCGTGCACCCGAATGTCCAGCAGCACCCATTCCGTGGGCACCAGCCGAGCCACGCGCAGGGTGTTGTCGAGGCTGTTCCCACCCCCGCGGATGCCCAGCGCCTGGCCGACGGCCATCGGCACGAAGTCGCCGAGGATCGCCAGGGTGGTGGCATCCACGCCCTCGATCACGCCGGGGATACGCGCCCACAGGCGGGTGTTCCCGTCGCCGTGCGAACCGTCGAGCGAGCTCAGCGCGCGTCCTTTCACCATCCGCTGCTCGAGCCGCTCGTTGACCGAGCCCGTGGCCGGCATCCGCCACTCACGCTCGGAACACTCCTCCGGAGGCCGCACGTCGGGCATCTGCTCCCACTGCCCGGCGGCCGCAAGGTCGCGGTGGCCGAGCGCGGCGTTCACCGTGAGGATCTCGCGGTTGCCCACGTGGCACACTGCGCGGGCCTGGGTGATCTGGTGGCCGGCCACGGCGAGTGTGACGTCGATGTCCATGACCTCGCCCGGGCGGGCGTAGGACAGGTACTGCCCGGTGGCCCAGACGCATTCGCGACCCGACGTCTGTTCCAGCGCCGAGATCGCAGCGCCGAGGCCGCAGCCGCCGAACAGGAACCCGCCCATCGTGGAGAGGGATTGGGTGACCGGGAGGCTCCAACGGAACGGGTTGTGGCTCGGTCGGAGATCGAGAAAGGCGCGAGAGTCCATGCGCTGCCCGACTCTACGAGTTGGTCCCCAGGCCTGCTCGCCACGCACCGACTTTGCCCGAACCGGTAACGTCGCCGAGATGACGGAGATGACAGACGGACCCCGGTTGGCCGACACCCAGTTGAGCGACACCCAGTTGAGCGACACCCAGTTGGGCGACACATGGCTGGGCGACGCCTGCTCACTGGTGGAGGCGTTCCGTCGCGGCGAGCGCTCGCCGGTGGAGGAACTGCAGGCCACCTACGCGGCCATCGACGCCAGCGACTTGAACGCGTTCTGCTACACGCCGCGCGAGCAGGCGTTGGCCGCGGCGGCGAGGGCCGACGTCTCGCTTCCGTTCGGCGGTGTGCCGATCGGGGTCAAGGAGTTGGACGACGTGGAGGGCTGGCCGGCCACCGAGGCGTGCGTGGTGTTCGAGCACCGCATCGCCGACCACACCTCGGTCATGGTCCAGCGCATCCGCGATGTCGGCGGAGCGGTGCTCGCCGGGCTCACCACGTCCAGCGAGTTCGGCGGGGTGAACGTCACCCGCACCGTGCTGCACGGTGCGACTCGCAACCCATGGGACACCTCGCGCACACCCGGCGGCTCCAGCGGCGGGACCGCATCTGCAGTTTCCGGGGGCTTGCTCACCCTCGCAACGGGAGGCGACGGCGGCGGCTCCATCCGCATCCCCGCAGGCTTCACCGGGTTGTTCGGGCTCAAGGCCACCTTCGGGCGCATCCCCCGCGCGCCGCGTACCCCGATGGGCAACATCACCGTCACCATCGGCTGCCTCAGCCGCTCGGTGCGCGACACGGCGCGATGGTTCGACGTCGCCAACGGTTACGACGCCCGCGATCAGTTCAGCCTGCCCCGCACCGAGGGTTGGGAGCGCGACCTCGGCACCCACATCGAGGAGCTGCGAGGCCTGCGCGTCGCAGTGGTCGCGGACTGGGGAGGCGCCGTGGTGTCGCCCGCGATGTGGACCGTGCTGGAGGCTGCCGCCGACCGCTTGATCGCGTCCACCGGCATGGTCCGCGTCGATGGTGTGGACACATCACTACCCAGCATGGGCGCGGCGTGGGGCATCAGCGGTGGCATCGGCACCTACAGCCAACTCGCCGAGTTCTGGCCGGACTGCAAGGACGTGCTGACGCCCGAGATTCGTGGGAGCATGCGAGTCACGCAAGAGCGCTACAACCTCGACGCCCGCGTCAAGATCGATCAACGACGGATGGAGCTCAACGAGCGCCTGGCGGCCATCTTCTCCGACGTCGACCTCGTGATCACGGCCAGCAACCCCGATGTCGCCTTTGATGCCGAGGGCCCCCTGCCGGGTGAGTTCGGTGGCATCACCGCAGGACCGGGCAACAACGGCCGGCTGACGTTCCCGGCAAACATGTACGGCAACCCCGCCGTGTCGGTTCCGGCGGGGTTGGTGGACGGTTTGCCGGTCGGCCTGCAGATCGTGGGCCGGCACTATGCCGAGCAACTGCTCCTCGATGCCGCGCTGGTGATGGAGCGCAACGAGCCCTGGCCGCTCGTCGCGCCGAGCGTCACTCGATCAGCGCCACCGCAAAACTGAGCAAGGCAGTGATGAGCAAAGCGCGGACTTTCGATAACAGGAAAGGGTGATGCCCGCCACCCGGTTGAACGCGAGTCAGCGAGCCCTGGCCGTCGGGCTCGTGCTCAGCGTCACGCTGGTTGCCTTCGAGACCACGGCGGTGATCACC
>JAYTSB010000262.1:0-1995 GCA_043745825.1 Actinomycetota bacterium
GTGCGGCCCCACCGGGCGATCATCCCGAACTCGTACGTGAACGCGCAGCCGACGACCGCCACATTGACCGCGAAGGCCTTGTCGGCGAGGTCGTCTGCGGTACGCACCCCGATCAGTAGCGCGAGAGCGACCACGGGCGCGAGGACCACGAGTTGGTCGAGGATCTGGGCCACGACTCGGCGCCAGATCGGTGCCAACACCACCCCGACAGGAAGACCGAGTGCCTCGTTGCGTTGCGCAGCGTCGGTGGGATTCACTCCGCAGCCTCGGCCAACGCCTCCGACAGGGCCGGGTGCACGAGCAGGCTCTCGACGATGTCGCTCACCTTCAGGTGGGCGGTGACCGCAAGCGCAATGACGCTGATCAGTTCGGCGGCGTGGCGACCGACGATCGAGCCGCCGAGCACCACACCGGTTGCCGGATCGGAGACGATCTTCACGAACCCGCGCGAGTCGTTGTTGATCAAGGCCTTCGGGGTCGCGCTGAACGGCACCTTGGTGACGCGGATCTTGCGGCCGACGGCAAAGGCTTCGGTCTCGGCCAGACCGACATCGGCGATCTCTGGTTCGGTGAAGATGGCCGAAGCGGCTTTGTCGTAGTCGAGGTGGCGATGGGCCACCTTCTGCAGTCCCATCACGTGCTCGGCCACTTTGCGGCCCTGCATGCTGGCCACCGACGAGAGCGGCAGCTTGCCGCTCACGTCGCCTGCCGCGTAGATGTGGCCGATGTTGCTCTGACAGTGCCGGTTGATCACCACGTAGCCGGCGTCGGTGTTGACACCGGCTTCCTCCAGCCCCAACCCGTCGGTGTTGGGCACCGAGCCGATCGCGAGGACGGCATGGCTGCTGTGCACGACGCGACCGTCATCGCAGCTGACCACGACCTCGTCGCCGACACGTTCGATCGACGTCGCCCGGGCGCCCTTCAGCAGACGAACGCCACGCTTCAAGAAGTCGTCCTCCAGCACCGCCGCAACCTCAGCGTCCTTGCTGGGCAGCACCTGCTGTCGACTGACCACGAGGGTGACATCGGCACCGAAGGAGGAGAACATGTGCACGAACTCCACCCCGGTGACGCCGGAGCCCACCACGGTCATGCTCTTCGGAAACACCTTCGGCGGATAGCAGTCGCGCGTCGTCAGGATGCGGTCGCCGTCGGGCCGACACCAGTCGGGGATGCGCGGGCGCGAGCCCGTGGCGATCAGGATGGCGTCGGCCTGGATCACCTCGGCTGCGCTGCCATCGACAGTGACCTCGATGCGCTGGGTGTCGAGCAGACGGGCCGTCCCGGCGATCATCCGTACACCCTGGCTCTCCAGCAGTTGCGTCGTGTTGCTCTGCAGGCGACCCTGGATGGTCTCGATCCGCTCGGTGAGTGCGGCGATGTCGACCTCGGCTTCCTGCTGCTCCAGGCCCATGCCTCCGATGCGACGGCTGAAGCTCATCGCGCCACCCGTGGCGATCATCGTCTTGGAGGGGATGCAGTCCCACAGGTGCGCAGCTCCGCCGATGACGTCCCGTTCGATGATCGTGACCTCGGCTCCGAAGCGGGCGGCATGGGTGGCTGCGGCATTGCCGGCCGGGCCGCCCCCGATGATCACGAATTTGATGGGCACGGCGCCGAGACTACCGCTGCGCGAGTCACTCCCCGTTGGAGAAGCCGTCGTCAGCGAAGAGCGTGGTGCGGCCCGCTGGAGCCTCGGCGCCGATGTCAGGGCGGGCGCCCGGGGCGTTCTGCGTCGTGGTGACGACCGGCAGGTTCGGGCAGTACCTCGACGGGTACTGGAACTGGTCGCGACGCGTGCCAACCCACTCGAAGTGCATACCGTCCGGCGTGAGGAAGTTGCCGCCCCAGGCGAAGTTGTGCTTGCGGAAGATGCGCACCACATCGCAGTTCATCTGCGGCACTCGGCCCTGCGCGTTCGCCACGGTGTTGGTGTCCAACGCCTGGCCCCACGAGTGGCGAGACAGGAAGCCGAGATCACCGCTCAGCCGG
>JAYTSB010000263.1:0-10504 GCA_043745825.1 Actinomycetota bacterium
CAATTGCCGGCGAGACGAGCCTGCGTCGAAGCGGTCCCTCGGCGTCATGCAGCGTCGCCTTGACGGTGTTCTCTCGGAGCTGAGCCTTGGCCACGCCCTCGTCAATATCGCACACGATTGCTACAATCCGGGTAGTGAGCAAAATCGTTCTCGATGTGCTGCCGCTGGGGTTTCCTTGGGTCACCGCGGATCCCTTCCTCTTCTGCGTTCATCACGATGACGCGTACCCCGCGGGCAACGAGAAGATGGGCCCAGCCGCGTCTCTCGTGGGCCGCAACCTGGGACAAGACTTCGTCGTCAAAGACGGATGGCGCATGTACCACGGCGACGTCGTGCCCGGTTTTCCGCAGCATCCGCATCGCGGCTTCGAGACGGTGACATTCGTACGTCGTGGTCTGGTCGACCACGCCGACTCGCTTGGGGCGATTGCCCGCTATGGCCGGGGCGACGTGCAGTGGCTGACCGCCGGGGCCGGCATCGTCCACGCGGAGATGTTCCCGCTGCTCGATCGCACGGCACCGAACCCCGCCGAGCTGTTCCAGATCTGGGTGAACCTCGCACGCGTCGACAAGATGGCCGATCCGCACTTCGAGATGTTCTGGGACGAGGACATTCCCCGTCACGTCGAGCACACCGAGTCGGGTGCTGCGGCGGAGATCACGGTGATCGCCGGACGTCTCGCAGACGCCGAGCCTGCGGCGCCGCCACCGCATTCGTGGGCGTCACGCCCGGACAGCGATGTGGCCATCTGGCACCTCCGTCTCGACCCGCACGCCGCGTGGACGTTGCCACCGGCCGCGTCCGCTGACACGGTACGGCTCCTCTACTTCTTCGAGGGCGACGACCTTGCCATTGCCGGTGAGGCGCTGCCGTCGTCGCATGGCGCGGTGCTGGATGCGTCCGTCGAGGTGTCGCTCACCACGTCCTCGGGTGTGGAGTGCCTCGTGCTGCAGGGCCGGCCGATCGGCGAGCCGGTGGCGCAGTACGGCCCGTTCGTGATGAACGATCGCGCGGGCGTGGAGCGGGCGTTCGAGGACTACCGCAGCACCGGGTTCGGTGGTTGGCCCTGGGCCGCCGACGGCCCGGTGCACGGCAAGTCACCCCAGCGGTTCGCGCGCCGACCGGACGGCACCGAAGAACGCCCCGCTGCGCGTCGGGTGGCCGTCACGGCAGGCCCGCCCACAACGGGCTGAGCATCGGCTGCAAGCGGCGCAGCTCCTCCAGGTGCAGCGCGGACAGCTGCTGTAGGCGCCGCTTGCCGTCTTCGGTCAATGACAACCGCACGACACGCAGATCGTTCTGATCCGTGTGGCGCGACACCAATCCGGCGGCCTCCGCGCGGCCGACGAGTTCCACCGCGCTGTGGTGACGAACGAGGAGATGGCCGGCCACGTCGCCGATCGTCGGCGCGGGCGAGCCGTCGACGGACGGCTCGCCAACGTGGCCGCGGATCGCGAGCAGCAGTTGATGCTGTGCGGCAGTGAGACCCACGCCCCGCGCCTGGTCCTCGCTCCAGTGCAGGAACCGGCGCACCCCGTCGCGGAACGCGAGCAGGCGGCGATAGTCATCGTCGTCGATCGTGCGGTCGCTCATGTGGCGGGCGCCGGAACGTGGACGCGCGGCCGCTGGGTGTGGATGATCGAGACCTTGTTGGTCAAGAACAGCGACACCAGGCTGGCGAAGGCGAGCCCACCGAGCGCCAGACCGCCCACCAGCGGGCGGGCGATCACCGGCACGTGCGCGAAGCATCGCCGAAGTCCGGTCACCACAAGTCCGAACGTTGCCGCCAGAGCCGCCGCGGCGCTCCCGGCGGCGAGACCGATGGCGAGGTCGATCGATCCGATCGAGGCCACCGGTGGGAACACCCACACGGGGCAAAGCCCGAGCGCATCGCCTCGGTGAACACGATCCAGCCGGTGAGCGCGCCGATGGCCGCGGGCAGCAGCGCCTCGTAGTACTCCAGGCCGCAGGGCACGCACGTCAACGGGGCGCCCGCCGACGTGGATGTTGTCGACGAGTAGCTCGACGTCACCGGGACTCCCCAGGAAGTGAACGAGCGCGCCGATGGTGATGCCCACGGCGGCGAGGACCAGCAGATGCGTCCAGCGGGCGAAGTGCTCCGGGCCGAGCAGCGACGTGACGTTGCGCAGCAGTTCGACGTAGCCGGCGCCGGCGAGACCTGCCACTGCGCCGACCGCAGCCAGCACCAACCACCAGGGCTTCGAGCCGCCTCCGGAGCCGAGCGCGATGGGGGTCACGAAGCCGGTACGTGTTGGCTCTCGTGGCTCTCCAGCAACAGACTCGGCACCAGACTCGCCAGACATATCGTGACACGATATCTCCTTGGACCGGGGCCAGCGAGAGAGCGTGCTCAGATCTCCTGGTGGCCCAACGTCGTGGAGAACTGCCGGGCAGATGCGTCCACGGCGCGGCGTATCTCGGCCAGCGTCTCGCCCTTGAGACGGAACGTGGGGCCCACCACGCTCAACGCAGCCACGATGCTCGAGGATCCGCCGCCGGCGCGAACCGGGGCGCTGACGGCGGTGATGCCGGCTTCCAGCGTGCCTTCCCGGGCGATGCAGCCATCAGCGTCGACCCGACCGTTGAGGGCCGCCCCGACGGCGGTGGACGCCGTGGCGAAGCTGCGTCCGAGCCAACCGCTGTGCCGCAGGGCGTGCAGCCCGGCGGAAGTGGCGACGTACACGGCCCGCCGGGGCGCGTCGGCAACGGCGAGGTACGCCGACTCACCGGTGGTCGTGGCGAGATGGTCGAGAACGGGTTGAGCAGCGGCGGGCAGCGACTGGCCGACGAACACTGTCCGGGCCAGGTCGACGAGACGCGGCCCGGGGCGGTACAGCTGGTCGTCGTCGTTGCGTTCCAGCAGGCCGGCCGCTTCGAGGGCGCGGAGCTGTCGTAGCGCCGTGCTGGGAACGAGCCCCACCTGTGCGGCGGCCTCGGTGAGGCTGAGTGGAATGGGGGATCCGCCGACGGCGGTCAGCAGCTGGAGCACACGATCCGACGATCGCGGGTGGCTTCGATCGACGTGCCTTGTAATTGCATCAGGCAGTGCTACATTGCGCATAGTGAAAGTCTACAACGCACCGGTCGAGTTGTCTGCGCACGGTGACGGGCACGGTGACGGGCACGATGACGGGCACGATGTCTCGCACGACGACGTCATCGCCGTAGCCAGGTTCGACGCTGCGGTGTCGATCGGGGCGTCGGCGCTGGCGGCGATGGAGCGCACCGCCGCGGTGATCGACGACTTCGTCCACCGCGATGTGCCGGTGTACGGCGTGACCACCGGCTTCGGATCGTTGGCCAGCGTGGTCATCCCGCCCGAGCGCACTGCCGAGCTGCAGCTTGCCCTGCTGCGGTCGCACGCCGCCGGAATGGGCCCGGAGGTCGAGCGCGAGGTCGTTCGCGGGCTGATGTTCCTGCGGGCACGCAGTCTGTGCTTCGGGTACTCCGGTGTCCGGCCGGCGGTGGCGGAGGCGCTCATCGCGTTGCTGAACGCCCGTATCACGCCGGTGGTGCACGAGTACGGATCGCTCGGCGCGAGCGGCGACCTCGCCCCGCTTGCTCACGTGGCCATGGTGTTAGTGGGTGAGGGCGTCGCACGCGACGCGTCCGGCACGCTGCTGCCAAGCGCTGACGCGTTGGCTGCAGCGGGTCTCACGCCACTGGTGTTGCGCGAGAAGGCGGGCCTCGCGCTGATCAACGGCACCGACGGAATGCTCGGCATGCTGTGCCTCGCGATCCAGGACCTTGAGCATCTCCTCCGGGTTGCCGACATCGTTGCAGCGATGTCGGTCGAGGGGCTGCTCGGTACGGATCGTCCGTTCGCGCCAGACCTGCAGGCACTGCGGCCACAGGTGGGCCAGGCGGCGAGCGCGGCGAACCTCGTTCGAGTCCTGCACGGCTCGGCCATCGTGGCCAGCCACCGTCAGGGCGACGGTCGGGTCCAGGACGCGTACTCACTGCGATGCACGCCCCAGGTGCACGGCGCCGCCCGGGACACCGTGGCCCACGCCCGCACCATCGCCGGGCGCGAGTTGGTCGCCGCGATCGACAATCCGATGATTCTTCCTGACGGCCGGGTGGAGTCGTGCGGCAACTTCCACGGGGCCCCCGTCGGGTACGTGCTCGATTTCCTCGCGATCGCGGTGGCCGACGTCGGCGCGCTGGCCGAGCGGCGCACGGACCGGATGCTGGACACCGCCCGGTCGTTCGGGCTGCCGCCGTTCCTGTCGCCTGAGGCGGGCGTGAACTCAGGAATGATGATCGCCCACTACACCCAAGCCGCAATGGTGTCCGAGAACCGCCGACTGGCTGTTCCGGCCAGCGTCGACACCATGTCCACCAGCGCGATGCAGGAGGACCACGTCTCGATGGGTTGGAACGCAGCCCGCAAGTTGCGCACCGCGATCGACAACCTCGCCCGAATCCTCGCCGTCGAGCTCACCTGCGCGGCCCGGGCCATCGAGCTACGAGCCCCGCACACGCCGGGCCCGGCCACGGGCGCCGTCATCGCCGCCCTCCGCGAGCACGTCGCGGGGGCCGGCCCTGATCGGTGGCTGTCGCCGGAACTGGCCATCGTCGAACAGCTCGTGCGCAGCGGTGCGGTGCTGGACGCCGTCACCAACACCATCGGCGAACTCGCCTAACCCCATCCTCGAGACAGGACCCCTGAGATGTCTGGACCCCGTGAAGTACACGCCGCCCGCGGCACCGAGCTGAGCTGTCGGGGCTGGCCGCAGGAAGCCGCATTGCGCATGCTGTGCAACAACCTCGACCCCGCTGTGGCCGAACGCCCAGACGATCTGGTCGTGTATGGCGGCACAGGCCGGGCCGCGCGGTCGTGGGACGCGTTCGACACGATGTGTCGCACGCTCACCACGCTCGCCGACGACGAAACGATGCTCGTGCAGAGTGGCAAGCCCGTTGGCGTGATGCGCACCCACGAATGGGCGCCGCGCGTGCTCATCGCGAACTCGAACCTCGTGCCGGAGTGGGCGAACTGGGACGAGTTCCGCCGGTTGGAGCACCTTGGGCTGACGATGTACGGGCAGATGACGGCCGGCAGCTGGATCTACATCGGCACCCAGGGCATCCTGCAGGGCACCTACGAATGCTTCGCCGCCATCGCCCGGAAGCGCTTCGGCGGCACCCTGGCCGGCACCATCACGCTCACCGCCGGGCTCGGTGGCATGGGCGGCGCCCAGCCCCTCGCCGTCACGCTCAACAACGGTGTGGCGCTGTGCATCGACATCGATCCGGTCTCCGTGCGGCGACGCATCGAGACCCGCTATCTCGACGAGGTCGCCGACTCCTACGCCGATGCGATCGCGCGCTGTGTTGCTGCCAAGGCCGAGCGGCGGGCGGTGTCGATCGGACTCGTCGGCAACGCCGCGGACATCGTGCCCCGCTTGCTGACCGACGGCTTCCCCGCCGACATCGTCACCGATCAGACGAGCGCGCACGATCCGCTGAGCTACATCCCGTCGGACCTGTCGATGGAGGCTGCCGATCAGCTGCGCCGGGAGGCACCGGACACGTTCATCCGCCGGTCGCGTGAGTCGATGGCTCGCCACTGCGAGGCCATGGTGGGCTTCCAGGACGGCGGTGCCGAGGTCTTCGACTACGGCAACAGCTTGCGCGCCGAGGCGCTGCTCGGCGGATTCGAGCGGGCCTTCTCGTATGAGGGTTTCCTCCCGGCGTACATCCGCCCGCTGTTCTGCGAGGGCCTCGGCCCGTTCCGCTGGGTGGCTCTGTCCGGCGATCCGGCTGACATTGCCGCCACAGACCGCGCCGTTCTCGAGGAGTTCCCCGACCACGAGGACCTCCATCGCTGGATCCGCCTCGCCGGTGAGCGCGTCGCGTTCCAGGGTCTCCCGGCTCGTATCTGCTGGTTGGGCTACGGCGAGCGGCATCGTCTCGGTATGCGCTTCAACGAGATGGTCAAGCGCGGCGAGCTCTCCGCCCCCATTGTGATCGGCCGCGACCACCTCGACTCCGGCTCGGTGGCCTCCCCGTATCGCGAGACCGAGGCGATGATCGACGGCTCGGATGCGATTGCGGATTGGCCCCTGCTCAACGCGCTGGTCAACACCGCGTCCGGGGCGTCGTGGGTGAGCATCCACCACGGGGGTGGTGTCGGTATCGGTCGCAGCATCCACGCCGGCCAGGTCACCGTCGCCGATGGGACGGCGCTCGCCGGGATGAAGCTGGAGCGGGTCCTCACGAACGACCCGGGGATGGGCGTGATCCGCCACGCCGATGCCGGTTACCAGCGCGCGCTCGACGTCGCCGAGGAACGCGGCGTGGTCGTGCCGATGCCGGCCCCGGCGCGCGATGCAGCGGCCCAGGGTGCGGATCTCGGATGATCCGCGAGATCGTCACCATCGGGCATCCGGTGCTGCGCGAGCCGACTCGGGCCGTCACGCCAGAGGAGCTGGCGACGCCGGCGATGCAGCAGCTCATCGACGATCTGATCGACACGATGCGTCACGCCAACGGCGCCGGCATCGCCGCCAACCAGATCGGTGAGGGCGTACGCGTCACCGTGATCGAGGTCAACGACAACCCTCGCTATCCGTACAAGCCGCGCATTCCCCTGACGGTGGTGGTCAACCCGGTCATCGAGCCAATGGACGACGAGACGGTGGTGATCAATGAGGGCTGCCTCAGCGTGCCCAACCTGCGCGGCGATGTCGCCCGGTCCGTGTCGGTTCGCGTGCGCTACCTCGACCGCGACGGCGTTGCCCACGACGAGATCAAGCGCGGTCTCACCGCCGGCACGTTCCAGCACGAGTGCGATCACCTCGACGGCATGCTGTTCGTCGACCGGGTCACCGACACCCGCACCCTGACCACGTGGGAGCAGTTCGAGCACTTCCACCGGGCCGCGTTCATCGAGCGGATCACCGCATTCGTCGAGCGGGTCGGAAGCTGACGTGTTGCGCGTGTGGTGCGAGTACGCCGCCCTGCCCGATGGCGTCGCCGCCGGTGTGACGATCTCGATCAACGACGGTCGGATCACCACCGTGAACGTCGCGGCCGACGCAGGGTCGGGACCACCGGTCGACGCGGAGCGAGTCCCCGGCTTGACCATGGCGGGATTCGCCAACGGACACAGCCACGCATTCCACCGCGCCCTGCGCGGCCGAACCCACACCGGGTCCGGCGACTTCTGGACCTGGCGCGAGCAGATGTACGGAATCGCCAATGTGCTGACGCCGGACACCTACCACGCACTTTCCCGCGCCACGTTCGCCGAGATGGTGCTGGCCGGCTACACGTGTGTCGGTGAGTTCCACTACGTACACCACGCGCCGGACGGCACGCCGTACGGCGATCCCAATGCGATGGGCGCTGCGCTCATCGCCGCTGCCGCTGATGCCGGCATCCGTCTCACCCTGTTGGACGCCTGCTACCTGCGCAGCGGGGCCGGCCGGCCGGTGCTGGCGGAACAGGTCCGCTTCAGCGACGGGTCGGCCGACGCGTGGAGTCGGCGTGTCGATCGTCTGAGCGATGGCGACCGCGTTCGCATCGGTGCAGCGGTGCACTCCGTGCGAGCGGTCGATGCGGACTCGATCGGGGTCGTCGCGTCCTACGCAGCCATGCGCGAGATGCCGCTGCACGCGCATGTGAGCGAACAGGTGGCCGAGAACGAGCAGGTCTTCGCCGAATACGTGTGCACCCCCACTGAGTTGCTGGCCCGCCAGGGCGCGCTGTCACCACGGTTCACCGCGGTGCATGCCACCCACCTGCAGCAGGTCGACATCGAGCTCTATGCGGCGCGCGGCTGCACGTGCTGCTTCTGCCCCACCACCGAACGCGACCTGGCCGACGGCATCGGTCCGTCGGCGGCGCTGCGCGACGCCGGTGTGGTCCTGTCGATCGGCAGCGACCAGCACGCGGTGATCGACCCGTTCGAGGAGATGCGCGGCGTCGAGATGGACGAGCGACTCCGTTCCCGGCGTCGCGGCAATCATTCGGCGGCGGAATTGCTCACCGCCGGCACCGCCAATGGCTACCGCAGCCTCGGCTGGCAAGAAGGCGGCACCATTGCGCCCGGCGCGCTCGCCGACCTGACGACCGTGGCCCTCGACAGCGTGCGCCTGGCCGGGCATCCGCGCGGGGCGGTGTTGGACGCGGTTGTCTTCGCCGCAACGGCCGGCGACGTCATCCGGGTGATGGTGGGCGGAGACATTGTGGTGCGCGACGGCGCACACCGTTCGCTCGACGTGGCTGCGCAGCTGTGCAGTGCGATCGCCGCCGTCACGGAGACCAGTCGATGAGCACCACCGTGTTCGACAACATCGCGATGCTGGTGACGAATGATCCGGCGCTGGGCGCCGGCCCGCTCGGCATCGTGCGCGATGCGAGCCTGGTCACCGATGGGGCGAAGGTGCTTGCGGTGGGCCGACGTGGCCTCCTGGCCGATCAGCGCGTCGACGTCGAGGGTCGCGCCGTGATTCCCGGCTTCGTGGACAGCCACTCGCACCTCGTGTTTGCCGGCGATCGCTCAGAGGAGTTCGCGGCCCGGATGGCCGGCGCGCCATATGCGGCCGGCGGAATCCGCGACACTGTCGCGTCCACCGCCGCCACCGACGATGCCGAACTCCTGCACATCGTCGCCGCCCGGCGCGCCGAGGCGCACCGCGCCGGCATCACCACCATCGAGATCAAGTCCGGCTACGGGCTCACCCCTGCGGCCGAGGCTCGAGCCCTGCGTCTTGCTCGACAGTTCACCGCCGACACCACGTTCCTCGGGGCGCACGTCGTGCCCGCTGAGTTCGCCGGCCGATCCGACGACTACGTCGCGCTGGTGTGCGGAGAGATGCTCGCCGCCGCCGTCGGTGATGCCCGGTTCGTGGACGTGTTCTGCGAGATCGGTGCCTTCGACGCCGATCAGAGCCGCGCCGTGCTGCAGGCCGGCATGGCGGCCGGTCTGATTCCCAAGATCCACGCCAATCAGCTTGGTCAGGGGCCCGGCGTTGCACTCGCAGTGGAGTTGGGCTGCGCTTCGGCAGATCACTGCACGCACCTCAGCGACACCGACGTGGAGCTGCTCGCCGGCAGTGACACGGTGGCGACGCTGCTGCCCGCCGCAGACTTCTCCACGCGCCAGCCGTACCCTGACGCGAGGCGTTTGCTCGATGCAGGTGTCACCGTGGCGTTGGCCACGAACTGCAACCCGGGCTCCAGCAACACCACGTCGATGAGCTTCTGCATCGCCCTCGCGGTGCGCGACATGGGCATGACGGCCGACGAAGCGCTCTGGGCCGCCACCCTCGGTGGTGCGGCCGCGCTGCGTCGCACCGATGTCGGCCGGTTGGGCATCGGCGCTCCCGCCGACTTCGTCGTGCTCGACGCACCGAGCCACCTGCACCTCGTCTACCGCCCGGGTGTGCCGTTGATCCACCGCACCTACAGCGCTACATACAGCGCCACGTACGGCGCCACGTACAGCGCGGAGCGAGTTCAGAGCTTGGACCAGTAGCTCCCGTCCAGCATCGCTGTCACCGTAGGGTGATGGATGAAGGCATGGTCGGGGTTGTCCGGCATCTCCGCCTCGCCGAACAGGATCTGCCGACGGGTGATGCGGAACATCACGATCGCGTGGCGCAGGGCGGCATAGAGGATGTACCACTCGAGGTCCCGCAGCGGTGTCCCGCTGAGCTCCTCGTACTGCGCGCGGACCTCAGCGGTGCGCATGAAGTGGGGCATCCCGGGCAGGCCGAACTGCTCGGTCAGGTCCTGGAAGAAGCGGTGGATGAAGATCATCCAGGCGACGTCGATCTCACGCGGGCCGTGCCCGGCCATCTCCCAGTCGAGCACCGCGACCGGACGGTGCTCGCGGTACATCATGTTGCCGATGCGGGCATCGCCCCAGCTGACCACGCAGTCGCCCTCGTCCGACGGCCAGCGGGCCTCCAGCCACGCGAACGCAGCCTCGATCAGCGGCGAGCTCACGCCGTCGCTGGCCACCCATTCGTAGAAGGAGCGCTGGTCGTTCACGTGCCGGCGCAGCACGGTGTCGCCGGGTGCGTCGATCGCAAGGAACACGGCGTCGGGATCATCGGCGGAGATCGAGTGGATCCTGGTCAACACCTCCACCGAAGCGCGCTGCAGCGCAGCCTGGTCCTCGATCGAGGAGTCGAAGAACCAGTTGTCGCCGAACGTGTACGGCATCACGTCCGGCGGCACCACACCATCGATGCGGCCCATCACGAAGAATGGGGCGCCGAGCGGCGTCGGATCCGTCTCCAGCCAGATCGTCGGTGGCATGGCGATGCCCGTGCGAGCACCGACGAGGCGCATCGCGTGGAATTGCCGGGGCATGTCGTACACGGGGAACACGGGCTCCGACGCCACGTCCGGCGGCAGTCGCAGCACGAACCGGTCCGAGGTCGTGGACCGGTTCTCGTCGGAACCGGGTGCGCTCGTCCAGGTGGCGTCGAACAGGATCGTTTCGCTGGACATGCCGTTCGTGCCG
>JAYTSB010000264.1:0-9390 GCA_043745825.1 Actinomycetota bacterium
GCCCCAACAGTGCGCGCGACGTCGAGGGAATGAGTCCCATGAACGGCACCATGATCAGGTGGATGCTGACGATGGAGATCATCGCGGCGAGGCAGCCGCGACTGCGGCGCAGGGCGCGCATGCCCGAGCGCAACTCGGCCGGCATCGAGATCCACGTCGGCGCAGCCGGATGGAACTGGCTGCGAAAGGCGAGGATCGCTACCCACAGCACGGCAAAGCTGATGCCGTTGGCAGCCACCGCCCAATGACTGCCGAAGGGCACGAGCGCGGTGGCCACCAGGGGCCCGATGACACGGCCGCTGTTCCAGCTGGTGATGCCGAGGGCGACGGCGGCGGTGAGCTCTTCGTCGGGCACCAGGTCCGGAAGGATGGCCTGCAGCGACGGCCCGCCGAGGGCACCCGCGCTGCTTTGCAGCAGCACCAGCGCGCTGAGACCGAGCGGGTTGCGCAGGCCGGAGGCGATCACGACCGCAATGATGGTGGTGACGATGGCCTGCGCACCGAGTGTGACGAGGAACGTGCGGCGGCGCTCGAAGCGGTCGGCGAGCAGACCTCCGATCGGCGAGCAGATGCCCTGGGGTGCGAACGTGGCTGCGGCCACCATGCCGGTGGCAAAGGCGCTCCCGCTGCTGACGGCCACGAGCGACCCGATCGCAGCCAACTGCACCCACGTGCCGATGTCAGATGCAGCTCCGGCACCCCAGAACAGGGCGAAGGGCCGGTGTCGGAGGGGACTCAGGCCAGCGGGAAGCACGTGCAACGACGTTACTCCCGGGGGGCATCACGGAACTGGTTGGATTCCTGGGACACTCGTCACATCAACCGCCGGTAAGGCGGTCGAGCACCCAGGTACGGGCCCGGTCGGGGCGGTTCGTTCGCTCCTCGTGCGCATCGGCGCCCGACGGAAGGCGCAGCGAGGCGCGGATCGACAACCAGCGGATCGGCTCGGGCTCCCAGCGGCGGGAGCGGTGGCCCACCCATGGCAGCGTCGTCAGATCGGTGTCCCGTTGCAGGATCAGGTCACACAGCGTGCGCCCGGCCAGGTTCGTGGTCGTGACGCCGTCACCGACGTAACCGCCCGCCCAGGCCATGCCCGTGCTGCGATCGAGGCCGACGCCACAGAACCAGTCGCGCGGCAGACCCAGCGGGCCACCCCAGCGGTGGGTGATCGCCGCATCGCCGATCTGCGGGAACATCTCTCGCAGCGTGTGGTCCAGCATCTCGTGGACGTGAGGATCGCGATCGAACTCCGGCTTCACCGCCGAACCGAAGTGGTACGGCGCCCCCCGTCCGCCGAATGCGAAGCGTCCATCTGCGGTGCGCTGGCCGTAGATGATGTTGTGCCGGCCGTCGTTGAACGTCGGCCGGTTGCCGAGGCCGATCTCGTCCCAAACATGATCGGGCAGCGGTTCGGTGGCGATCATCAGCGAGTACACCGGCACCAGGCTGCGGTGTTGGCCGGCGAGTGACGGGGTGAACCCCTCGGTGGCCCGCACCACGACGTCGGCGCGGACCGTGCCGTGTTCGGTGATGACCCGGTGTGGCTCGATGGCGGTCACCGTCGTCTGTTCGTGGATGGTGACGCCGCGTGCCTCCACCGACTTCGCCAGGCCGCGCACCAGGCGCGCCGGGTGGATGGCAGCGCAATGCGGTGTGTACACCGCACCGAGCAGCTTGGTGGGTGCGCCGATCACCGCCGCCTCGGCGACGTCCAGCCAGCGCACATCGTCGAGACCCCACTCGGCCGCGTTGGCCACGGCGTCACGGGCGCGCTGCATCTGTGCCGGATTGCGGACGAAGTCGATCTGGCCGCCCTTCGCGTAATGACAATCGATGCCCAACGCGGCAGCGGCGTGTCCCACCTCGTCCACGCAGTGGTACATCGCCCGCTGCATCCGGATCGCCGCATCGCGGCTGCTCTGCGCGGCGATTGTCTCCAGGGTCATCGGCATGATGGCCGACGCCCAACCGCCGTTGCGCCCGCTGGCCCCGAAGCCCGCAACGGTACGTTCCAGTACGGCGATCCGCAGCGTGGGGTCGGCCTCGCGCAGGTAGTGCGCCGTCCACAGTCCGGTGAATCCGGCGCCGACGATCGCGACGTCGGCGTCCACGTCGCCGGGTAGGGCGGGCCGCGGGTCGAGGGTGTCGTCGGCGGGCAGTGTGTCGTGCCACAGCGACAGCGCGCGCAGCTCAGCCATGCACGAGCCGGTTGTCGATCAGACGGACATCGCCGAACCACACCGCGGTGAGCACCACCACGTCGCCACCAGAGTTCTGGGGGGTGCGCAAGGTCTGTGGGTCGACGATCTCGAGGTACTCCAGACGGGCGAGCGGTTCCGTGGCGATGACCGCCAACGCCGCAGCGCGCATTCCTTGGAGTCCATCGTCCCGGTGGCGGGCAGCGGCGGCGAGGGCCCTGGGGATCACGGCTGCTGCGGTGCGCTGAGCCGGGTCGAGGCGTCGGTTGCGGCTCGACATCGCGACGCCGTCGGGCTCGCGCACGGTGTCGACACCGACGATCTCGATCCCGAGGTCGAGGTCGGTCACCATCCGGCTGATGATGGCGAGCTGCTGGAAGTCCTTGCGGCCGAACACGGCGAGGTCCGGTCGAGTCGCGTTGAACAGTTTGGTGACCACGGTGGTGACTCCGCTGAAGTGCCCGGGGCGGCCGGTGCCCTCCATCGGATCGGCGAGGGAGCCCGGCTCCACCCGGGTCTCGAATCCGGGCGGGTACATCGCCGCAGCCGTCGGTGCGTACACGGCGTGCACGCCGAGGCCGGTGCACGTGGCGATGTCCTCGTCGATCGGCCGCGGGTAGCGATCGAAGTCGTCGCGACGGTTGAACTGCAGCGGGTTGACGAAGATGCTGACGATCACCACGTCGCTGCGCCGGGCGGCCACGCCCACGAGCTCGGTGTGGCCGGCGTGCAGTGCCCCCATCGTCGGTACCACGGAAATCAGCGCCCCTCGGGCGCGCTGATCGCTCGACCAGGTCTGCATCGCCGCCGGCGTGTCGAGGATGATCATCGCACTACTGTCGTTGACGCACGGCCGGGACACGAGGTCACGCTAGTCACATCGGTCGGGGCCCGCCGAACGCGCTCGGGCACAGGTCGCGATAGGCGAGCGGACCGCCGATCGACGTGGCGCTGACCACCGCCTGAGTGCACGCTGCGGCGAAGCACAGTGCGGCGGCGTCGAGGATTGCGTTCAGGGCCGCCGGACGGCTGCCCTCGGATCGGAACCCGGTGCTGGTGACGTCCGGGAGTTCGTGCGCGCCGGTGGCGAGTGCGAACACCGTGTCACCGTCGAACATCGAGTGCACCGGCCGGACCGCGCGCGCCATGCCGTCGTGACTCACGGACGCCACCTTCGTGCACTCAGCCTTGGTGAGCCGGGCGGTGGTTGCCACCACGCCGATGGTGGTGTTCAGTGGCTGCGGGTCAACGCCGGGCGCAGGTGGTGCCGTTGCCGCAGCGAGCAGATCGCGGTCGGCGCGACTCGGCCGGCGCAGCCGATGGGCGCGGGCCTCCCAGGGCAGACCTGTTGCCGGATCGATGAGCGACCCGGCTGCGTTCACCACGGCCAACGCAGCCACCACGATGCCGTTGGGCAGGCGGATGCTGGCCGAACCGATGCCGCCCTGGAGGCCACCGGCGACGGCCCCGGCACCGGCTCCGACCGAGCCGTTCGCCTCCGGCGTGCGGCGCGCCGAGCGGGCGGCGCGGAAGCCGAACTGTTCGTCGGGACGATGGGCGAAGTTGCCGCCGCGTCCGAGGTCGAAGATCACCGCTCCGGGGACGATGGGCACGATCCAGTCGGGTCGCGCACCACCCGTCTGGCCGACCGGGAACCCGATTTGCCGCGATTCCAGCCAGCGCATCATGCCGCCGGCCGCGGCGAGTCCGTACGCGCTGCCGCCGGTGAGGCAGATGCCGTGGACCTCTTGGATGAGGTTCTCCGGGCGCAGCACATCGGTCTCACGCGTGCCCGGCCCACCACCGCGCACGTCCACGCCGGCGGTGGCGCCGGCGGCCGCGATCACGGCGGTGGTGCCGGTGCGCCATCCCGCCCGAACGCGGTGGTGGTGGCCGACGGTGATGCCGGCGACGTCGGTGAGGGACCCCGCAGGGTCGACATGGATCGCCATCAGCGCGGCATCATGGCGGGTCAGGGCTCGAGCAGCACTCGCTGCGCAGCGGGCCCGGAGGTCTGCGCCGCGATGAACGTACGCCACACCATCAGGCCGACCTGGTAGAGGCCGGGTGCCACCAGCAACACCTTGCTCACCATGTTGGCGTCGCCGGGCAGCAGCACCGTGAGGTACGTCATCGCCGCCATCCAGGCCACGAAGAAGGAGATGGTCATCACCCGGAACTTGTGTACCTGCACCGGGTGGACGAACTTGAGGTTCGTCAGCTGGCTCAGGGCAAGCACCACGACGACGACGAGGTTGATCCACTGGTTGAGCCGCGTGGGGTGCATGCCCTGGACGAGGAACATCGTGGGGATGGCCAGGTTCCACACCGCAGGGAATCCGTTGAACCAGCGGTCGGGCGTCATCATGTCGGTGCGGCTGAACCACAGCGCGCTGGAGAACAGCAGGAGCGCGCCCACCAACAACGAGGTGCGGTCGGGCATCATGTCGAACTCGTACAGGAACACGATGGGCACCACGGCACAGGTGACGAAATCGATGATCAGGTCGAGGATGTAGCCGTCGATGCGGGGCACCGACGAGGTCACGTTCCATGCCCGTGCCACCGGCCCATCGATGCCGTCGAGGATCTGCGCGGCGATCAGCCACAGCAGCGCCGACTTGGCGTCGTGGTCGCTGACCGAGATCAGGCCCATCATCCCGCACACGGCTCCGAGTGCGGTGGCGCAGTGGACCATCCATCCCCGACGAACGTCTTGCCGGCAGGGTACGAACCGTTCTCCGGCGTCGGGTGGAGTGACTCCGTCGTGATGAACCTCTGAGGACATGACGTCGTGACTTTCTGTCCTGAACCGGCGGTGGGTGCCGATTCGGTGGCCGGATGCTATCGCTGCTCGCTGAGGCGTTCCGCCAGTTCGAAAACCTGTTCGTTCCCGGTGCGCCAGCGGATGACCAGTGCGTAGGCGGAGATCCGCCAGGCACCGTCGTCGTGTCGGAGTGTGAAGTCGTAGTGCCCGCCGAGTTCGTACCAGCAAACGGTGTCGGCGGGCAGCGCCAGCGCCTGCAGGCGATGGGGATTCAGCCAATGCTGGGCACGCATCTCGGCCCGGCAGTGGGCACGCCGACCCGTCTCATCGATCGTCACGACGTGGTTGGCGATGAGGTGCTGGGTGGCGTCGAGCCGGCCGAGCAGGCTGACCCGCGCCGCCCAGTCGGCAGCGGAGATGTTCGTCGGCGGACGCCCGCTGACGGAGCGCATGTCCAGCTCGAACGGATCGGTGAAGATGTTGGCCAGTTGGGCCCAGTCACGATGGTCGATCGCGGCCGCGTAGGTGAGCGTGACGTCGATGACTGCGCGGATGTCGACGAGCCGGTCGTTCACGTGGTCGGTCTGGCGATGCCGCCGGCGACTGAGTATCGGATGTGGCCCATGTCGGCGCGAGGGTATTCGCTGGTCACGGGCGGGCCGCTAGCGTGCCGCAGGTGCTCGTCCGTCCGCTGCCGGTCCCGTCTCTCGCCAACCGAGTGAGGGGGATGGCCAAGCGGGCCACCGGTGAGGTCGTGCACTGGGCCCGGGAGACTGCGGTGGAGAGCGCTGCGATCGGCCCGGGGAGCCGGCGCGGGCGCCGCTTCGGTCGCTTCGGTGAGCGGAGCGTGATCTGCTTCCCCGCCAACACGATCTTCAACGAGCAGTACATCCACATTGGTACGGGCACGATGTTCGGCCCGTACGTCACGCTGTCGGCCGGGATGGTGCCGGGCCAAGCGTGCATCAGCGACCCGGTCGTCTCCATCGGCGACCGCTGCCTGATCGGCAAGGGAAGTGGCATCGTCGGCCACTTCGAGATCGTGATCGGCAACGACGTGTGGACCGGACATCACGTCTACATCACCGACCAGAACCACGACTATCGCGACGTCACCAAACCCATTTCGCAGCAAGCGATGCCCGAACGCTCGGTCACCATCGGTGACGGCTCATGGCTCGGTCACGGTGCTGTTGTGCTGCCCGGCTCGCGGATCGGCAAGCACGTGGTGGTGGGCGCCAATTCGGTGGTGTCCGGCGAGCTACCCGACTACTGCGTGGCGGTGGGCAACCCTGCCCGGGTGATCAAGCAGTGGACCGCAGAGCGAGGCTGGTTCCGGGTCGACCCCGGGTCGTGAGGGGCGTCAGGAGCCCGACGGCGTGGAGCAGGCGTCCATCCGGTTCGGCTTGGTGAAGTCGCCGATGGTGGCCGAGATCGGCGACCCGTTGAGCGTGGTCTCGTTCAGTTCGGCCTTCTCACCGGCGGCCAGCTTGGACTCTGTGGCGCGGCGGTCGGCGATGTACGTGCGGTACATGCCCTCCCACTTGGCGATCAGTTCCTGGTCGTTCGCCGACGGTGGCGTGACCGCAAGCACTTCGTCCAGCGCTGCCTCGATGATGTCGGTGGCCCGGCTGACGCCCGTGCCGACGGCTTGCGGACTGCCGTCGCTGTTCTCGCGGGAGTTCTTCGCGTTCTGGTCGAGCAGGTCGTTGCGGCGCGTGCAGATCTGCTGGGCACGCTTGGTCCACGAGGTGTCCTTCACCTTGGCGACGGCGCTGTCGTCGGCGAACACGAACGCGTAGATCCACATCGCCCCGATGAACATGATCGCAATGCCGATGGCGACGCGGGCGAGCACCTGCTTGCGGGTCAGGCCGGGGTGCTGTGGCGTCACGGCAGTCATGTCGTGGCGTCCGTCGAGGCGGCGGCCTTTGTTGGCCGGTTGCTGGGTGGGCGGTAGCTGAGGGCGAGCTGAGTGGCGGCACCACCAACGCCGAGCACGAGGGCGATCACGGCACCGGTCCAGCCCTGGACGTCCTTGTCGATGGCCTGATCGATGGAATACTTGCCGGCGCCGATGGTGCCGATCGCGAACGCCACCACGGCGATCGATGCGCAGTACTCCCAGCCCTGTCCGGGCTTGAAGACGAAGAAGCCGTTCTTGCGGTGGGCGACGACGATGGCCACGAGCATCAACCCGATGAAGCCAGCGGCCGCGAGCGGTGTGGCCAGGCCGAGGGCGAGGAGCAGGCCGGCGCCGATCTCGGTGGCGGCGGCGATGCGTGCCTGCCAGATCGGCCACTTCATGCCGATGCTGCCGAACCAGCCAGCCGTCCCATTCAGACCGCCGCCCCCGAAGACCTTGTTGTAGCCGTGGGCCGCGAGCGAGAGCCCGAAGAACACGCGGACCACCAGCAGAGCGATGTGGGGAGCATTCACGCTCTGCAGGCTATGGGCTCGCCCGGAAACCCGGCGAAAGCGCGCTGACCCGAATTTCACCGAACGAACCTGGACTGCGCTTGCTAGAACAGATGTCATGTCCGGGGGCGAATCCACTTTGGCGCGCTCGCGCCGCGAACGATGGCGATCCGCCGCGCGACTGGTGCGCGAGCTCGTACGCATCCATCCCCGACCCTTCCTCATCGCTGTCGGCGGGGCCTCGGTCTTCGCGCTCTGCACGGTGGCATCGGCGGTCGTGCTGCGCTGGGTCATCGATCACGTCATCGATCCGCGGCTCCGCCAAGGCCACGTGGCGATCGGGACCGTGTTCATCGGGTTGGGGTTCGTCCTTGCCGTCGGGGTCATCCGCGCAGCCGGCGTGGTGGTGCGCCGCACGTGCGCAGGCATCGCCCACTGGCGCATCGCCGAGACACTCGCCGGCCAAGTGATCGACCGGCTCGTGGAACAACCCGTCAGCTGGCACCAGCGCCGGCCGAGCGGCGATCTGGCGGCGCGCGGTGGCGTCGATGTCGATGCGTGCGTGGACGTTCTGTCACCACTCCCGTATGCGAGCGGCGTGGTGCTGCTCGTCATCGTCTCCTCGATCTGGCTCCTGGTGATCGACATTCCGCTCGGTCTGTTCGCCGTGGCGGTGTTTCCGGTGCTGATCTCGATCAACATCGCGTACCAGAACCGCGTCGACAAGCACTACTCCGCGGCCCAGTCGCACCTCGGCGACCTCTCGGCCGCCGTGCACGAGAGCTTCGAAGGTGTGCAGGTGGTGAAGGCCTTTGGAGCCGAGCGGCGTGAGACCGAGCGCCTCGCCGTCATCGCCGCCCGGCTGCGCGAGGCACGCACGTCGGCGGTTCTGCTGAAGGGCAGCTTCGACGCCTTGCTTGATGCCATCCCTGCGCTGGTGAACGTTGCGATCGTGCTGCTCGGCGCACTTCGAATCCGTTCCGGGGCGATCACCATCGGCGACCTGGCGAGCATGGTCTACATGTTCACGCTCCTCGTGTTCCCGCTTCGCTTGATCGGCTTCGCGCTGTCGGCGCTGCCGCACTCGTTGGCCGGTTGGAACCGGGTGCGGGAGGTCCTCGATGAAGCGCTCGTCCCGGACCCTGGACGCGATGTGCATGTGACGCCGGCCGGGGTGGGGCTGTTGTTTGCAGGCGTGTCCTACGAGTTCGAGCCGGGTCGGCCGGTGCTGGCGGGCATCGACGTCGAGGTCCAGTCCGGCTCCACCGTGGCGCTGGTGGGCAGCACCGGGAGCGGCAAGACCACGCTCCTGCGCTTGGCCGCCGGGCTGCTTGGCCCCACGAGCGGCACGGTGGCAACCGTCGCAGGACCGCGGGCCATCGTCTTGCAGGAGGCGTTCCTGCTCGGTGCCAGCCTGCGCGAGAACATCGCCTTCGGGGCCACGTTCACCGACGACGAGATCTGGACTGCGCTCGAGGTCGCCGAGGGGCGCGACTTCGTGGAGGACCTGCCTCGTCAGCTCGACACCGAAGTCGGCGAACGTGGGGTGAGCCTCAGCGGCGGTCAGCGTCAACGCGTCGCCCTCGCCCGCGCGCTCGTGCGCAGGCCGGCTCTGTTGTTGCTCGACGACACGACGTCCGCGCTCGATCCGGCGACCGAGGCGCGCGTCGTGGCTCGTCTGCGTGACGCGCTGAGCGAGGCAACGGTGTTCATGGTGGCGTCGCGCCCGAGCACCATCGCCCTCGCCGATCAGGTCGTCTTCCTCGATGATGCCAGCATTCGCGCCAGTGGCACCCACACCGAGCTCCTGGGGAGCAACGACACGTACCGCTCGATCATGGAGGCATTCGAGGTCGACCGGGCCGGCGCGTCCCACGTGAGCGGGGGCGGTGGCTGATGGAGGACGAAGAGCTCGGCGGCCGGCTCGGCGCCGCACACATCCTCAGCCGCGGCGTGCAAGAAGCGCCGCGCCTGCGACAGGGCTTCGCGCTCACGCTCGCACTGTCG
>JAYTSB010000265.1:0-3483 GCA_043745825.1 Actinomycetota bacterium
CAGGAGCCGATCCAGCATCGCTGGGCTGTTGCTCACCGGGCCCACCGTCGCCACGATCTTGGTTCGAGAGTCCTTCATCTTGGGGCCGGTCACCGAGCGTTCCATCCGTTCGGCAGTGTAGAACCGTACGGCCGAGGGTACGTTGCGGACATGTTCGGTCCGCGTACGCTCATCCGCCCCCTTCTCGCTGGCACCTTCATCGCCGGCGGGATCAAGACGTTCCGCTCACCGAAGGCGGCAGAGCCCGCCGCCGAGCGCGTTGGCGTACCGATCGCCAACCGACTCGGGCTGCCCACCGATCCGGAGACTCTGGTGAAGCTCAACGCAGCGGTGCAGGTGGGCGCCGGGGCCCTGCTTGCCCTCGGGCTGTTCCCGCGCGCCGCTGCGCTGACGCTTGCCGGATCCCTGGTGCCCACCACGATCGCCGGCCACCCGTTCTGGGAAGAGCGTGAGCCTGCCAAGCGCGACGCCCAGCGCCTGCAGTTCCTCAAGAATGCAAGCATGCTGGGCGGTCTCTTGACCGCAGTGGTCGACACCGGAGGCCGCCCGTCGGTGTTCTGGAGCAGCCGACGTGCGGCAGGCAAGGCCGCCGGGTCACTGTCCAGTGCCGCTCAGACCGTGGCGTCCACCGTGGGTGATGCGCTGCAGTCGCTGCAGCACTAGCCACCTCGACCGGTCACCTCGACCGGACGGGTGGGTCACATCGCCCAGGGTCCCCAGCCGCCCGCCCGGAGGTACATCGCATACGCGGCGTAGGCGTTGACCTGCGGGTCGTACAACTGGGCCGCCGAGGTGATGCCCCACGAGTTCAGCGACGCCTTGTTGGCGCCGTAGTAGATCTGGAACAGCCCAAAGCAGCACGAGTTCCGCACGGTGGGAATGAGGTTGCTCTCCCGGGTGGCGATGCGTACGGCCTCGTCCTCGAGGTCATCGGGCCACACGTTGCGGATGATCTGCTCGACCTGGGCCCTGGTATACGAGTTGGGCGGGGGCGCCGCCGTGGTGGCGGGTATCTGGGTCGACGGGGGTGCCGTGTTGGCGGTGGGCTTCGGCTTGGTGGTCGTGGCCGTCGGCTTCGCAGTCGTGGCCGTCGGCTTCGCAGTCGTGGTCGTCGGCTTTGCGGTCGTGGTGGTGGGCTTGGTCGTGGTCGGCGTGATGGCATTGGCCGGCAGGCAGATCGAGCGGCCCGGATACAGAGCGGTGTTCACGTTGGCACCGTTGGCCGTGAGGAGGTCGGCCAACTTCACGCCGGACGCCTTGGCGATCGAGATCCAATAGTCGCCGCTGCGGACCTTGTAGGAGATGGCACACGTGCGCTTGGTTTCCACCACCGGCGTTGCACGGCCGACCGGACGCGACTGGGAAGCGGTCGCGGTGTCGGCGCGGGCCCTCGCAGCGGTCGTGGCCGTCGTAACGGGCTCGGTCGTAGCGGGCTCGGTCGTAGCGGGGGTGGCGCTGGCGGGGGTGATTGCCGGCGCGGCGCCAGCTGGCGTCACCGGGGTCAGACCCGGATCGAGGAGGAGTGCGGCATCCGCCGGGGCCGCTGCCACCGCCGCTGGTCCGGCGGTGCTAAGCCGATCGTCGCTGCCGGCGCCACGCACGGCCAGGGCCACAGTCACGGCCACCAGGCCAGCTGCGCACAGCGCGCCAATTCGGCGGGTCCCGTAGTTCGGACGACTGCTCGGGCGCACGGCCCGGCCCGTCGCCGCGCGCGCTGACCGTTTGTCGGCCCAGTCGGGATCAGCATCCCAGAACCCGTAGTCGTTGTTGGTCGGCATTCGCTTCCCTTTCACGTCCGCCGCACGGATCCCTGGGGACGTGCTGCGGGCGATGAGGGGGCGAACAGTCCGCCCCCACACGAGCAATCGCATGGCTTCGTGACGAAATGTCTACACCGGTCGTCATCAGATTGCAACATTTAGGTCCGCGCCTGAGGATCGGCCACGTGCTAGCCGACCCGAAAACGACCGAACCCCGGGCGGCGGGTGCCACCCGGGGTTCGGTTCTGGCGGAGAGCGTGGGATTTGAACCCACGGATCGCTTTGACACGATCAACGCCTTAGCAGGGCGCCCCATTCGGCCGCTCTGGCAGCTCTCCGCTGCACATGCTATCCGAGCGCCCTGTCATCATCCATCAGCAATCCGCGACCAAATCGGCGGTGGTGGATGGGTGTTTCAGCTTGCGGTAGGGGCCGGCAAAATCTCGAAATGAGCCTCGGTGGGGGCCTGGCTGTTGATCATCAAGATGTCCTGAGGGCAGCACGACATCACGGCGATGCAGTCCAACACGGCGCGGAACACGACGTAGTCGCCCGGTTTGCTCAGCGCCGGCTCGAACGACAGTCCACCGTCGTCGGTCCACGGAATGTTCATGAACACGTTCAGTGAGGCCGGAGTGTAGGGCACGGTGATTCCCAGTTCCGCCAGCGCGGCATGCATGTTGTCGCGGCAGTTGTCGTGGTAATCGGTGCAGCCGAGCAACCCGTAGCGGTCGTTGTCACACGGGGCCATCAACGTGTCATGACGCCCCGGCGAGGTGTCCTCTTCGAGGATCATCAGCGGACGGCGATGGTTGGTGTACAGCGGGTCACCGAGGCGGGGATAGAGGTGCGTCCACGTCGCCCGGCTCTGCTCCATGCCCACGTACTCGGTCTGCAGATGGGAGACGAACGCCCAGAAATCCACCACCTGGGTGCCGTGCGTGTTGATGATCTTGATCGCCTCGCCGGCGGCGAGCCGGACGGCTTTGCCACGGCGGGCGGGAACGGTCTGGAGCATGAGCGGGAACCTCCGGGTTCAGGACTGGGCGCGTACAGGTGCCGAGACTAGTCACCGACCGGGGAACTGGACCTGGTCGACACGCCGGCCGATGACGCGACGAGCCACCTCGTTGCGCAGCCGACGCGGTGGCTGATGATCGGTCACTGCCTCGAGCATCCGCTCGACTTCCACCGCGGTGCGCCGAGCCCGCGCTTTGCCGGTGACGGCCACGGTCACACCACCGATGACCACGAACGGCGCGGCGACAAGTGCCAGGGGACCGAGCGCCGCCGCAGCGACGACACCCCCGACCCCGCCGACAGCAGCGGTGGCACCACCCGCGACGGCCCGGCGTCGGTTGCTGGAGCGATCGACCGTGACCCGTATTACGGAGGAACCGGTGCCGATGTCTTCGGCCGCAGCGGTCACTTGACGGAACTCGCCGAGGCGGCCCTCGCCGGTGGCCGTGCGCAGACGCCGCACCGTGACTCCGACCAAACCCGACCGCTTGCTCCACTCGCCTCGACCGTTACGCATGCGGTCGCGACGCAGGTGATGCCCCTCGACCAACCAGGCATCGATTCGGCTGAGCACTTCCTCCGGTGAGCCGGCGATCTCGTCGTCAATCGCCACAACCTTGGGGCCGAAGACCCGGTCGACCATGTTCGAATGCAGTCCCGGGCCGAGACGGTCGATGGCGATCGAACGCAGCACCGCCACCGC
>JAYTSB010000266.1:0-1599 GCA_043745825.1 Actinomycetota bacterium
TCGCAGACCGCCATCGGACCCGTTCCCATCGCGCACGTCCCGACCGGGTGGTAGTAGTGCGCCACCGTGTCGCGAATGGCGTGGTCGGTGCTCAGGTCCGTCACCCGCTCGCCAAGCACGGTGGCCAACAGCGGATGATCGAGAAGGCGTTCTGCGTGAACGAGACCGTCACGGAGTACCGCCAGGTCGTGGCCATCCGGGTCGTTGAGGTACCCGTGATCAATGTGCGGGTGAGCCGTTGGGTCGGTGGAGCTGATGTGGATCTCACCACGACTGCGCGGTGTCATGCAGGCGACCTCCACGAGCACCCGTCCGTGCAACATGCTCGTCTGATCGCTGGCACACACGGGGTAGATGTGCGTGTCGTAAATCCCGTCGGACGAGACCGACGAGACGAACTTGCCAAGTGTCTGCTCTTCCGGCAGAAATCCCGTTGCTGCCGCCTCATCGAGCCACTGCTGCAGGTCGGCTCCTACGCGGCGGTCAGCATGCACCATTGGATGGTCATGAAGGTTGCCACCAACGCCGGGCAGTGCAACTCGCACCGCCACCCCGGCAGCGACGAGCGCGCCAGGAGCACCGATCCCCGAGCGCTCCAGCAGCTGGGGCGTGCCATAGACACCACTTGCGAGCACCACGGTGCCCGCCTCGATGAGGACCTCGTCGCCATCGCGAGCAGCAGCGATACGCACCGATCCGTCCCATGAGAGCAGGCGATCTACAAGGACGTGATCGAGGATTCGAAGCGTGCCACCACGGACGGGATCGACATAGGAGAACGCTGCGTTCCATCGTGTCTCACCGACGACGTTGACCGTCTCCAAACCGAAGGCGGGACCAGCGTCGAGGTCGCAGAGGTCGCTCGCCATCGGCCAACCGAGCTGCTCGGCCGCATCGAGGCAGCGGGCGTGGAACGGACCGGCTTCGTGGCGTTCGTACGTGCGCACACGCATCCGCTCGACAACGGTTTGGAACAGCGGCGCAACGTCGGCACCGGTCCAGCCCGGCAGTCCCCAACTGTCATAGTCGGACCGATGACCAACGGCCGCGATCGCGCCATTGTGGCTGCTGCAACCACCCATCACGCGAGCGCGCTCGAAGAGCCACCGGCCAACGGCGTAGCCCCAGTCGTGACTGGTGGCCAACATGCGTGCGCTCAACAGCTCGGCTGGCCAACGACCGGAATCACTGGGGCCGTAATCAGGACCGGCCTCCAGTAACAGCACATCTCGACCCTGTTCCGCGAGGCGACCTGCCACCGCACAACCGGCGGAGCCGGCACCGACCACCACGATGTCTGCCGAGTACGTTGCTGCGCTCATCACATTCCCCCAATCGAATGTCGACCCAGCTCGGTTCGCGGGTCAACGACATCGTCCATAATGTCAAAATGGTGGCGGCCCGTGCACTCAAATGCAGACACCTCCATGCCAGTGTTCGCAAGGTGGGCTGAATATGCCCGGCTTTGTTGCTTGAACGCGCCGGTCTCGTTGTCACCCCACGCCACCACCACCGAATGGCCGGCGACGACTGGCAGCAACTGCGGGCTCAACGCCACCGCCGCAGCCTCGTCCAGCCCGAGCGGATCGTTGACCGTAG
>JAYTSB010000267.1:0-5390 GCA_043745825.1 Actinomycetota bacterium
GCCATCGCGACGGCGGTTCCCGTCCCCGGCTTCACCCCAACCGTGCTCTTGGACTCCGGTGCCAACGCCGAGGTGCAGCCGGAATGGCTGGTGCAGTTCGCGTTGATGGGCTCGGTGTATGCCACCCACCGCTTCGGCGTGCAGAACCCACGTGTTGGACTGCTGTCCATCGGCGAGGAACCCGGCAAGGGCGACACCCTTCGCAAGGAGACCTTCCCGCTGCTGGAGGCCGCGTCCGGGATCAACTTCATCGGCAACGTCGAAGGCCGCGACATCATGACCGACGACGTGGACGTGGTGGTCACCGACGGCTTCACCGGCAACGTCGTGCTGAAGACCCTCGAAGGCGCGCTGAAGACCGTGGTCAAGGCACTGTTCGCAGCGTTCGGCAGCGACCCGTCGTACCAGCCGCACGCCGAGGCACTGATGCCAGCGCTGCTGCCGCTGTACGCCACGCTGGATCCGGAGACCTACGGCGGCGCGGTCCTGCTCGGCGTGGACGGCGTGTGCATCATCTCCCACGGCTCCACATCGTCGAAGGCGATGGTGAATGCGATCAAGGTTGCGCAGGAGATGGTGCAGGTCGGGATGGTCGACGAAATCCGCGCCGCCATCGCTGCCAACGCGTAGGCTCACGCTGCCGTTTCCGGCGCGCAACCCGCGCGCCCTGCGCCGAGGAGCCGTCACCGTGCCCGCCGATACCGATTCCCCGCTGGACCGCAAGGCCGTGTTTGCCATCGTTCGCGACAACTTGGCCGAGATCCTGGAGCGTGAGCCGGCTACCATCACCGAGGGTCAGTCGTTCAGCGACGATCTCGAGGCCGACTCGCTTGCACTGATCGAGCTGGTGGAGGCTCTGGAGGAAGATCTTGCCGAGCGTTCGGTGGAGCTGCGCATCGAGGATGAAGACCTGGAGGACCTCAAGACCGTGCGTGACGCAGTCGACTACGTCTACGCCCGCGTGCTGGAGGCCTGAACTGGCCGACAACGCCTCCCGCGCTGCGACGGCGCCCCGTTTCGCGCTGGCCGAGCCTGATCTCGATGCGCTGAGCATCCGGTTGGGCCACACGTTCAGCGACCCGGGTCTGCTGCGGCGGGCGATGGCGCACCGTTCCTGGTGCGCGGAGGCGGCCGGAAGCGAGGCGTCGAACGAACGGCTGGAGTTCCTCGGCGATGCCGTGCTGGGCTGGGTCGTGGCCGACCTCGCATTCCGCAAATTCGCCGACCTGCCCGAGGGCAAGCTGACCGATCTGCGCAAGAGCGTCGTCAATGCCACAGCGCTCGCCGACACGGCAGCCAGCCTCGACATCGGCTCGTGCCTGCTGCTCGGCAAGGGCGAGGACGCGGCCGGTGGTCGATTCAAGCCGTCCATTCTCAGCGATGCGTTCGAGGCGGTGCTCGGCGCGATCTACGTCGACGCCGGTGCGGAAGCGGCGTATGGGTTTGTCGAGCGGGCGATCGGCGAACGACTGCTGCAGGCCGTGCTGCAGCTCGACCGGCTCGACTACAAGACGATGCTGCAGGAGATCGCGGTGCGTCGCTTCGATGCCGCCCCGGTGTACATCATCAGCGAGAACGGCCCCGACCATGCCAAGGAGTTCTTCGCCGCCGTGCTGATCGGCGGCGTCACCTACGGCCAGGGCCAGGGGCGCTCCAAGAAGTTGGCCGAGCAGGCCGCTGCGGCACAAGCGTGCATCATCCTGCGCGACACGTCGCCGTCGGCGTGACGGCCCGGTGCGATGCCTGAGCTGCCCGAGGTGGAGACGGTGCGGCGCGGCCTCCAGGCGCGCTTCGTCGGACGGCGGATCGAGGGCGTCGAGGTCGGGCGCGAACGCACGGTACGGCGAACGTCTCGCAATGCACTCGTGGCGGGACTCACCGGCGCCACCGCCCTGGTGGCCCAGCGGCGCGGCAAGTACCTGATCCTGCCGCTCGACACGGGCGACTCGCTGATGATCCACCTGCGGATGAGTGGCCGGGTCCTGGTGGACCCGGCGGACACGCCACGACTGGAACACACCCACGTCGTCCTGCACCTCGCCGGACCGGCCGACGCGCCGCCGGAGGAACTTCGCTTCGTGGATCCACGCACCTTCGGCGAGGTCGTGGTGTTCGACCCGGACAATGCGGCGGTGGAGATGCCCGAGCTCGCCCGGCTCGGTGTGGACCCGGTGGCCGACGGTCTGGAGCGCGGCCAACTCGCCCAGATGGTGCGTGGTCGGGCCCGACAGATGAAGGCGTTGCTGCTGGACCAGCATGTGATCGCCGGGATCGGCAACATCTACGCGGACGAGATCTTGCATGCGGCGAGGATCCGCCACGACCGGCTGAGCAACTCGCTCAGGCCGGCCGAGATCACCCGCCTCCACGTCGCCATCGGAGACATCCTGACCGCCGCGATCGATGCCGGCGGATCCACGCTGAAGGACACCCAGTACGTCGACATCGGTGGCGCCGGCGGTTGGTTCCAGGTGTCCCACCGCGTCTACGACCGGGGTGGGCAACCGTGCCTGACCTGCGGCAAGGCCAAGATCCAGCAGGTCACCTCCGGTGGCCGGACAACCTCGTTCTGCCCGCGTTGCCAGAGGTGATCGGGCTCGGCCGAGGCCGCAGATGCCGGAAGCTCCGGCGGCAAGCCCCAGCCACTAGCCTCGGACCGTTGTGTTTCTCAAAGCCCTGACCCTCAAAGGCTTCAAGTCCTTCGCCGACACCACCGTGATGCAGCTCGAACCGGGCGTCACCGTCGTCGTCGGGCCGAACGGCTCGGGCAAATCGAACGTGGTCGACGCCATTGCCTGGGTGCTCGGCGCTCAGGCGCCCAGCGCGGTCCGCAGCCAGAAGATGGACGACGTGATCTTCGCCGGCACCGCCAAGCGTCCCGCGCTCGGCCGGGCCGAGGTGGTGCTCACCCTCGACAACGCCGCCGGCCTGTTGCCCATCGACTTCAGTGAGGTGACGATCAGCCGCACGCTGTTCCGCACCGGTGAGAGCGAGTACGCGATCAACGGTGTCAGCTGCCGTCTGCTCGACGTGCAGGAGCTGCTCAGTGACGCGGGCGTCGGCCGCCAGCAGCACGTGATCGTCAGCCAGGGTCAGATCGACGCCGTGCTCAACGCTCGGCCGGAGGATCGCCGGGCGATCATCGAAGAGGCCGCCGGTGTGCTCAAGTACCGACGTCGCAAGGAGAAGGCCGAGCGACGCCTCGACGCCACCGAGGCGAGCCTGATGCGCGTCCAGGACCTGCTGCGCGAGGTGCGCCGGCAACTGCGCCCGCTGGAGCGCCAGGCGGACGCAGCTCGCCGTCACGGTGATCTGGTCGCCGAGCTGCACGGGCTGAAGGTGTTCGTGGCCGGCCGGGAGATTGCCTCCCTGCGCACCCGACTCACGGCACTGGCCGGCGACACGATCGCCAACGGCGAGGCCGAGCGCCGCCTGCGCGCCGAGTTGAGCCGGCTCGACACCGAGGTGCTCGCGGCCGAGGCGGAGATGACGGCCCGGGGCGACACCGATGTGAGCGACGAGCTGGTGCGCGTCGAGCAACTGCGCGAGCGGGCCCGCGGCCTGGCCGCCGTGCTCGTGGAGCGCCGCCGTTCGATGGAGCGTGATCGTGGCCAACTGATGGACGCCGGTGTCGTGGCGAACCTGGAGAACGATGCCGCCCGTTTCGCCGACGAGCTGACGGCCGTGCTCGCCGAGCTCGCCGGCCTCGCGCCGGAAGCCGACGCGCTGGCCGAGCACGAGGAAGCGTTCGTCTCCGAGCGCGAGCAGATGATGTTCACGCTGCAGGCCGCGTCCAGCGCCACCAACGCGGCCAGTGCCGCGGCCGAGGTGCGTGGCGAGCTGCGGTCGTTGCGTTCAGGCCTGGAGCGGGGCGAGGGCGAGCTCCGTCGGCAGACGAACCGGCTGGATGGCCTGCGTCAGCGGGTCGAAGGGCTGGAGCACGAGGCCACCCGACTGAAGGGTGAGTGCGAGCAGTCACAGAACACCGAGGCGCCGCTTGTGGCCGAGGTGGAGCATGCCGAGGCCCGCCGTCTTGCGGCCGCCGCCTCAGCCGATGCCGCAGCCGCCAAGCGGCAGGCGGCATCCGAGGAGCGCTCGCGCTGGCGGGCGCGATCGGATGCGCTGCAGATGGCGCTCGACAGCGCTCGCGCCCGCGCCGGCGCGGAGCGCCTCGCCACACTCGACGGTGTCGTCGGCACGCTGCTGGAACTGGTGGAAATCGATGCCGGTTGGGAACACGCCGCTGAGGCGGCGATGGGCGAGGCCCTGCTGGCCGTGGTCGTGGCCGATCCGGTTGCGGCACGCCGCGCCCTCGACTCGCTGCGCTCGTCCAAGACCCCAGGCGCGGTACTGGCCCTCGGGGCGCCCACCGCCACGTCCGCGACCCCGCCGGTGGGAGAAGCCGTCCGCAACCACGTTCGTGCCCACGCCAGCGCGAACCGCACGGAGATCGAGGCGTTGCTCGACACGCTGCTCGGTGGCGCGGTCATGGTGCGCGACTGGTCACGGGCCGTCGACGCCGCCCTGCAACACCCGGGCGCCACCGTCGTCACCGAACAGGGCGACCGTCTCGGCCGGTCCGGTTGGCGACTGGGCACCCCAGGTGGGGGAGCCACGGCGGCTGCGCTGGAGGAAGCTGTGGAGCGGGCCAACCAGGCAGGTGCCGAACTGGAGCGCGTCGAGGCTGCACTCCGTGTCGCCAAGGCGGAGCTGCAGGCCGCGACGCAGTCCGAGGCCGAGCTCACCCGGCGGCTCGATGCGAACGACGCCAAGTTCACTGCGGCGTCGGAGGGCCTCGCCCGCGTGCAGGGCGACCGACGCGAGGCGGTGACGGAGATCGAGGCCGCAGAGCGCTCGGTGGCCGAGGCCGTGGAGCGCGTCGAGCGCGAGCGGGCCCGCATCGCCGAGCTGGAGTCACTGGTGCCGGCCCTGGAGGCCGACGAACAGGCCGAGACAGCTGCAGCCCGGGCTCGTGGTGAGGCCCGGGCCCGGATCGAGGCCCGCGCTGCGCTGCTCGGCTCGCGGCGCACGGACCTGGAGGTCCGCAACGCCGGTCTGCACGAGCGGCAGCAGTTCCTGGAGCGCCGCATCGAGGAGACCGAACGTCGTCTGCAGGCCGACGCCATCGCTCGCGCCGAGGCGGCACAACGACGCACTGCGATCGAACGGAGCCTGGTCGCGGCGGCAAGGCTGAGCGAGCTCGTCGAGACCCATCGCACAGCGATCGAGGGTCGCCTCGCCGAGCTGCACGAGCAGCGTCGTCGTCAGAGCGAGGAGGTGCGCGCCCTCGTCACCCGGCTCGACGAGACCCGCCGGGCCCGTGCAACGGCAGAGAAGCAGCTCGACGAGACACGCGAGCGGGCCCGACGCGTGGAGGTCGAAGAGGCCGA
>JAYTSB010000268.1:0-2790 GCA_043745825.1 Actinomycetota bacterium
GCCCGCGGTGCAATGTGTCAGTCCGGCGTTGCGCTGATCTCGGTGATCTTCGCGCCGTCGGGGATGGCGTCCTGGACGAGGCTGCGTACGAAGCCGATCGCGTCCTGCTCGTCGTCGATGGACACATGCTCGGCGAGCGTGACCGTCTTGGTGCCGACGGTGTGGCTGGCGACCTCGAACTGGTGGTCGAGCGCCGTCATCAACGCCTCGCCCGGCGGCTTCGGCAGTGTGACGAGAACGTGTACCTCATAGCCCATCCGTGCAGTCTGCACCATCCGAGCGGAGCGCGCACCTCCAGCGGATACCGTTGAACCCCTGTGAACGAGACCCCCGACGACGCCGAACCCGACCTCCTGAGCGGCAGCGGCCTGGCCGCGGAGAAGGCCAAGCGCCTGGCCAAGGTGGACGGTCTGCGCGCCGGGGGCACGGAGCCGTACCCCTACCGCTTCGATCGCAGCCACACGCTGTCCGAGCTGCGCACTGCGCACGGCGACATCGAGGCGGGTACCGAGACCGAGGTGCGCGTCGCGGTCGCGGGGCGGATGATGCTGAAGCGTGACACCGGCAAGTTGATCTTCGCCGACCTGCGCGATCGCAGCGACCATGTCCAGCTGTTCATCTCCAAGGCCGTTGTCGGTGATGACGCGTTCGCACAGATCGCCGAGCTGGACCTCGGCGACTGGTTGGGCGTGGAGGGCATCGTCATGGCCACGCGTACGGGTGAGCTCAGCGTCAAGGTGCAGCGGTTGGTGCTGCTGGCCAAGGCGATGCGTCCCATCCCGGACAAGTGGAAGGGCCTCACCGACCCGGACACCCGCTTCCGCCAGCGCTACGCGGACCTGATCGTCAACGAGGAGGCCCGTCGCGCGTTCCAGATCCGCCATGCGATGATCGCCAGCTTCCGCAAGACGCTCACCGATCACGGCTACATCGAGGTCGAGACGCCCGTGTTGCATATGGAGGCCGGCGGCGCGCATGCCCGACCCTTCATCACCCATCACAACACCTTGGACATGACGCTGTACCTGCGCATTGCCCTGGAGCTGCACCTGAAGCGGTTGATCGTCGGTGGCATGGAGCGGGTGTTCGAGATCGGCCGGATCTTCCGCAACGAAGGCATGAGCACCCGCCACAACCCCGAGTTCACGATGATGGAGTCGTACCAGGCCTTCGCCGACGTGAGCGACATCATCGCCCTCACCGAGGAACTCATCACCAACGCCGCCCGTGACGCGTTGGGCACGACCGTCGTCGACCTGGCCGGCGAGATGGTGGACCTGGCCGAGCCGTGGCGCCAGGCGCGGATGATCGATCTCGTCGCCGAGGCCACCGGCGTGGAGGTGCATCCGTCCCAGCCGGTGGAGCAGCTGCGTGCCCTCGCTGCGCAGCACGGCGTGTCGTGCGCGCCACGCTGGGGGTCGGGCAAGATCATCGAGGAGCTGTTCGAGGCCACGGCCGAACACACGCTCATCCGGCCCACGTTCGTCACGGGGCATCCGGTGGAGATCAGCCCACTCGCTCGCGTGGATCGCAACGATCCGCACCTCACCGAACGCTTCGAGCTGTTCATGCTGGGCCGCGAGTTCGCGAACGGCTACTCGGAGCTGAACGATCCCGTGGAGCAGCGCCTGCGCTTCGAAGACGAACAGACCGCCAAGGACGCCGGCGACGACGAAGCCACCGGCGTGGACGAGGATTACCTGCGCGCGCTCGAGTACGGCATGCCGCCCACGGGTGGCCTCGGTGTCGGCATGGACCGCGTCGCGATGATGCTCGCCGGGGTGCACTCGATCAAAGAGGTCATCCTCTTCCCCACCCTGCGCCCCGAGGTCATGTAGGCCCACACGGATACGCTCCCCCGGATGCAGCACGACCAGGATCCAGCAGACCGTCGAGCATGGGGCCGGGGCGTGGCCACGGTGGCCGCGGACGGCACCGTGCTGGACACCTGGTTCCCGCACCTCGGCCTCGGTGCGGCACCCAAGCCGGATGATGACGGCGGTGGTGATGGCGGTGGCGGCGATGACCTGGCGTCGCTGTACGGCCGTGATGACGTCCGCGACGTGTCCACCACGGGCGTGTCGCTGGCGATCGATCTCGACGCCGCGCCGGCTTCGGCGAGCGACGTCTACCTCCGCCTCCACCTGCTGTCCAACCGGCTCGTCAAGCCCCGCACCATCAACCTCGACGGCCAGTTCGGCCTGCTCGCCAACGTCGCCTGGACCAGCCTCGGCCCGGTGGCCGTGAGCGCTGTAGAAACAACGCGCCTGCGCGCACGCGCAACAGGGCACCACCTCGGCGTGCAGGGCGTGGACAAGTTCCCGCGGATGACCGACTACGTCGTGCCGAGCGGCGTCCGCATCGCCGACGCCGACCGAGTGCGGCTTGGTGCGCACCTCGCCGTTGGCACGACGGTGATGCACGAGGGCTTCTGCAACTTCAACGCCGGGACGCTCGGCACGTCGATGATCGAGGGGCGGATCAGTGCCGGCGTCGTCGTCGGCGACGGCAGCGACATCGGCGGCGGAGCCTCGACTCAGGGCACGTTGTCCGGGGGAGGCACCGAGCAGATCAGCATCGGCGAGCGTTGCCTGCTCGGCGCGGACAGCGGCATCGGCATCAGCATCGGCGACGAGTGCGTGGTGGAAGCCGGCCTGTACGTCACCGCCGGCACCCTGGTGACGTTGTTGCCCGAGGGCGAGGTCGTCAAGGCGCGCACGCTCAGCGGCGCCGGCGGCCTGCTCTACCGCCGGAACAGCCGCACGGGTGCGGTCGAGGCGCTGCCCCGCT
>JAYTSB010000269.1:0-5920 GCA_043745825.1 Actinomycetota bacterium
AATCGTGTCGCTGCTCACCGAGAAGGTGGACGCAGAACTGCTGGATGCCGCCGGTCAACAGGTGCGCGTCGTTGCCAACGTCGCCGTTGGCTACAACAACATCGACATCGCCGCGTGCGCCGAGCGCGGCGTGGTGGCCACCAACACCCCGGGCGTGCTCACCGACGCCACGGCAGACATCGCGATGGCGTTGATCCTGATGTCCACCCGCCGCCTGGCCGAGG
The DNA here is from genome assembly GCA_043745825.1 of Actinomycetota bacterium. GTDB lineage: Bacteria > Actinomycetota > Acidimicrobiia > Acidimicrobiales > Ilumatobacteraceae > WLMZ01. The sequence continues at coordinate 225 of JAYTSB010000269.1, forward strand.
GCGAGCGGGTCATCCGCAGCGCCACCCCGTGGCAGTGGGGCATGTTCTTCATGCTCGGCACGAGCATCCAGGGTCGCCGCCTCGGCATCGTCGGCATGGGTCAGATCGGCGCCGCGCTGGCCCGACGGGCGAAGGCCTTCGGGATGACCATCGCCTACTCCAACCGCAACCCGATCGCCGACGACCTCGCCAACGAGCTCGATTGCGTTCGTTTGGACCTGGACGAGATGCTCGCCACCAGCGACGTCGTGTCGTTGCACTGCCCGTATTCCACGGCCACCCATCACCTGATCGGCCCGGCAGAGCTGGCCCGGATGCGCCCCGACGCGTTCTTGATCAACACCGCGCGCGGTCCCGTGGTGGACGAGGCTGCGCTCGCCGAGGCCCTGCGCAACGGCGTGATCGCCGGCGCCGGTCTGGACGTGTTCGAGCACGAGCCGGCCATCGATCCCGGCCTGCTCGACCTCGACAACGCCGTGCTCATCCCCCATCTCGGCTCGGCCACCATCGAGACCCGCACCGCCATGGCCACCCTGGCCGCAACTAACGTGCTGGCCGTGCTCCGCGGCGACCCGGCACCCACGCCCATCACCGCCTGACGTTGTCGGCGCCCCAACGCGCGGACTTCGCGACGTAGCCTGCCCCCGTGCTCATCGTTGCCGACGACCTGACCGGGGCTGCGGACGCCGCCGGGGCCTTCGCCACGGCCGGCCACCCCTGCGTGGTGGTGCTCGATGGCGGCACATCGGCCGCACCGGATCAGGCGACCAACGCATCGATCGTCGCCGTCGACACCAACGGACGAATGCTCAGCGAGGACGACGCGTTCCTGGCCACGGCATCGGCAGTGCGCGCCCATCCCCAGCGGCCGGTGTTCGTCAAGATCGACTCCACGCTGCGCGGCCACGTCCGGGCCAGCATCATGGCCGTGCTCTCCGCGCTGGAGACCCGGCCCGCCCGCGTGGTGGTGTGCCCGGCTTTCCCCGCTCGCGCCCGCACGGTGGTGGATGCGCACGTCCACGTCGACGGCGAACCCATTGCGGACGGCAGCTTGCGTGCGGCGCTCAGCGGCTTTCCTCCCACCGCTGGTCTGTTCATTCCCGCAGCGCGCAACGACGACGAGATCGCCGGCGTCGTGCGCAACGTGCACCGCGCCGACCAGCCCGACGCGGTGCTGTGGGTGGGGTCGGCGGGTTTGGCGGCCCACCTCGCCCGTCTCGTCAGCGCGCCGGCCCGTGTCGAGCCGATGCCGCGGCCGCCGGCCAACCGCATCGCCGTCGTGGTGGGCTCGCAGCACGAGGCGGCGATGCGCCAACTTGGCTCGCTGGACAGCCGCTTCCAACGGCAGATGCACACCCAGGTCTTCCACATCGATCCACGCGACGATGCGTTCGTGGCCCAGATCGTCCCCACGCTGCGCAAGGTCGACGGGCTCGTGCTGACCGGGGGGCACACGGCTCGGGTGGTGCTCGACGCGCTCGGCATCACCAGCTTCACGGTCGGCGGCGAGGTCGAGCCCGGCATTCCGTGGGCGACCGTGACCGAGCCGGCCACGTCGCTGGTCGCTCAGTCGCTGGTCACCAAGGCCGGAGGGTTCGGGGACGACGAAGCGCTCCGGCGCGCCGTCGAGTTCCTCCGAAGGGCCTGACCAACCATAATGAGCACCGTGACGAACACCGTGACGAACAGCGGGCCCACTGACCGTCGCCCCATCATCGCCGTCACGATGGGCGACCCCTCAGGTGTCGGCCCCGAGGTCGTGGTGAAGGCCCTCGCCCGGCCGGACGTGTTGGCGATGTGCCGCCCCCGGGTGATCGGCGATCTCGGTCGGCTGCAGCAGGCCGCTGCGCTGTGCGGGGTGCGCCTCGATCCGGACGCGGTGGAGATCGTCGAAGTCGGATCCCTGCCGACCGACCTGCCGTGGGGGCAGGTCTCGCCCGCGGCCGGCGACGCCGCCTACCGGTACATCGAGCGCGCCGCGGCGTTGGCCCTCGCCGGCGAGGTGCAGGCGATCTGCACCGCACCGCTCAACAAGGAGGCACTGCACGCCGCCGGGCACCTGTACCCCGGTCACACCGAGCTGCTCGCCTACCTCACCGGCACCGACGAGGTGTCGATGATGCTGGTGGCCCCGGGCCTGCGCGTCGTGCACGTGACCACGCACATCGGCATCATCGACGCGGTGGCACGGATCGAGCCGGGGTTGGTGGCGCGCACCATCCGCCGCGCCAACGAGACGCTGCGCCGCGCCGGCATCGCCCATCCCCGCCTGGCGGTGTGCGGCATCAACCCGCACGCCGGCGAGAACGGTCTGTTCGGCCACGGTGAGGAGGCCACCAAGATCGAGCCGGCCATCGCCGAGGTGCGCGCTGAGGGCATCGACGCCGTCGGCCCGTTGCCTGCCGACACGCTGTTCTTCCGTGCCCGGCGCGGCGATTTCGACTGCGTGGTGGCGATGTACCACGACCAGGGTCACGGCCCGGTCAAGGTGCTGGGCCTGGAGGCCGGCGTGAACATCACCATCGGGCTGCCCGTGGTGCGCACCTCGGTGGACCACGGCACGGCGTTCGACATCGCCGGCACGGGTACCGCCGACGAGCGTTCGATGGTGGCCGCGCTGGAGCAGGCCGTCACCCTCGCCACCGTCGCCGTCACCGGCTGATGGACCCGCGCTGATGGACACGGGTCGCGGTGTGCTGCGCGTCTACCTTGGCGCGGCACCGGGTGTCGGCAAGACGTACGCCATGTTGGAGGAGGGCCGCCGCCGCCTGGCACGCGGCACCATTGTGGTGGTGGGCATCGTCGACTCGCACGGGCGGGCCGCGGTGAATGCACTGGTCGAGGGGATGACCACGGTGCCCGTACGGGCGTCGCTGACCGGCGGGGTCTCCCACGCAGAGATGGACGTCGATGCGGTGTTGGCCATTCACCCCGAGGTCGTGTTGGTGGACGACATGGCCCACCACGTGGATGCCACCGAGGGCCGCTGGCAGGAGATCGTCACCCTGTTGGACGCCGGCATCGACGTCGTCACGACGGTGGGCGTGCAAAACCTGGCATCGATGACCGACGTGATCACCACCATCACCGGCATTGCGCCCACGGAGACAATCCCGGACTCCGTGGTGCGCGCCGCCGACCAGATCGAGCTCGTCGACATGAGCCCGGAGGCGTTGCGCCGGCGACTCGCGCACGGCAACGTCTACCCGCCGGAGAAGATCGACGCCGCGCTCGCCAACTACTTCCGCGCCGGCACACTCGGCGCACTGCGCCAATTGGCCCTGCTGTGGGTGGCAGATCGCGTCGACGAACGACTACAGGACTACCTCGCCTCGCACGGCATCGCCGCCACGTGGGAGATCCGTGAGCGCGTCGTCATCGCCCTCGCCGGTTTCGGCGGGGGACACGTCGTGCACCGTGCAGCCCGCATCGCCGGACGCGTGCGCGGCGAACTGATCGGCGTGCACGTGGTAACCGAGACCGGCGAGCCCGGTCCGGACTTGGAGCTGCAGCGCAAGCTCCTCACCGATCTCGGCGGCGTGTACCGCGAGGTCGTCGGCAACGACGTCGCTCATGCACTCGCCGGCTTCGCAAGGGTGGAGCAGGCCACACAGTTGGTCCTCGGCGCGAACCGCAGCCGCGCCGAGCGCTCGTGGTTCGGTAGCCGGCAACCGGCCAGCACGATCGCAACAGCCCTCGTCGACGAACTCGGCGACATCGACGTGCACATCATTGGCACCGCCTCGGCCACGCCGCGCCCGTCTTTGGCATTGCCACACTTGCCCCGCCTGCGTCGCAACTCGGCCGCCCGCCCAAGCCTGCTGCGCGCGGCGTGGCTGCTGTGCATGCTGGGGCTGCCGATGCTGACTGTCGGGCTGGTGCAGCTGCGCGACCACGTGTCGTTGGGCAGCGCCCTGCTGCTCGATCTGTGCCTGGTGCTCAGCGCGGCCGCACTGGGTGGACTCTGGCCGGGGCTGACGGCCTCAGTGCTTGCGGTCGGCCTGACCAACTGGTTCCTCACCCCACCACTGCATACGCTCGCGGTCAACGACGCCGAGAACGTGGTGGCCCTCGCCGTGTTCGTGGCGGTCACTACGGTTGTTGGGGTCATCGTCGACCGCTCAGCCGGGCGATCGCGCGAGGCGGTGCGCGCCCGCGCCGAAGCCGGTGCCCTGGCGCGCTCGTCGGCCACCCTCGTCGGCGCGCATGATCCCCTGCCCGAGCTCGTCGAGCAGCTTCGCGCCACGTTCGGCTTGGAAGCGGCCGCTGTTCTGGAGCGCGAGGGCGGTGGATGGTGGCCAACGGTCTCCGTCGGCGCGCCAACGCTGCTCGACCCAGCCGACGGCACTGCCGTGAAACTCGCCGAGGACGGCAGCGTTTGTCTGGTGGTGTCGAAGGAGGCGCTCGGTCCCGATCAGCTGCAGGTGCTGCGCGCGTTCGCCGATCAGCTGTCGATTGCGCTGCAGGGCCGCACGCTCCGCGCCGAGGCCGCCAATGCCGAGGTACTCGCGGAAGCGAACGCGTTGCGCACGGCACTCCTGCAGGCCGTCTCACACGACCGGCGCACCCCGCTCGCCTCGATCAAGGCGTCGGCGAGCGGGCTGCTGCAGACGGACGTGGTGTTCAGCGAGGAGGACCGGATCTCGCTGCTGCTCAACATCGATTCTGCCGCTGATCGCCTGGACGGCATGGTGCGCGACCTGCTCGACATGAGCCGCCTGCAGGCGGGCGTGGTGAGCCGCTCCACCGGTCAGGTCGCGCTCGAGGAGATCGTCGCCGCAGCGCTCGACAGTGTGCCGGCCAGCACGGACCGGGTGGTGGTCTCGGTGTCAGAGTCGCTGCCGCTCGTGCACGCCGATGCTGCGCGGTTGGAGCGCGCCATCGCCAACCTGGTGTCCAATGCGGTGGCCTGGTCACCGCCGGACGCCTGTGTGCGCGTCGATGCGGGGCTGGTGGGTCAATTCGTCGATCTGCGCATCATCGATCAGGGACCGGGCATCCCTGCCGTCGAGCGCGACCGTATGTTCGTGCCGTTCCAACGGCTCGGCGACCGTTCGAACGATGCCGGGGTGGGGCTGGGGATGGCCATCGCCCGCGGCTTCATCGATGCGATCGGCGCCCATTTGGAGGCCGAGGACACCCCGGGCGGGGGCCTGACGATGTCCATCCGCCTGCGCGCCGTGCAGGATGGGGCACCATGACCCGGATCCTGATCGTCGACGATGAGAGTCAGATCCGCAAGGCGCTCGACGTGAACCTATGTGCGCCGTCTGGCCACGTCGATATGTAAGCGTTTGCAACGTATCGCAACCGAGACGCCACGTCAAGAACTGCGCGTCAAACCCGGGGTGCCGGGCCGGTGCTCCACCGCTGGATCAACGTGATGCCCTGTGGATGGTAACTGCTGACCGGATGGTGCCCGGCGAGGACATCGGCGATGAGCCGCGCCGCAAGATTGCCCATCTGCCGCACGGGCTGCTGAATGGTGGACAACCCCACGGCCTCGGCCACCGAGTGATCGTCGAAACCGATCACGGAGAACTCCCCCGGCACGGAGATGCCCAGTTCACGGCACGCCTGCAGCACGCCGAACGCCATCTCGTCGGACATGCAGAAGATGCCCGTCGGCGGGCGGGGCGTGCTGAGCAGGCGCAACGCACTGCGGCGGGCGCCTTCGATCGTGAAGCCACCATCGA
>JAYTSB010000270.1:0-3046 GCA_043745825.1 Actinomycetota bacterium
CGCCAGCATGTGCGGCACCGCGGCACGACACATGCGGATCGGACCGGTGACGTTGAAGTCGAACGCCTCGTTCAGGCCTTGGTCGCTGCCTTGCATGAACGCCGCCGGCATCGACCCGCCGATCACGTTGACCAGTACCTGCAGCGACCCCAACCCCGCCACGGCACGCTGCAGCGCGGCGGTGTCGTCACCAGGCTCGTCCGTGGCCTGCAGCACCAGCGCTCGGCGGCCGAAGGTACGAATGCCGGCGGCGACTTCCTCCAGCTGGTTGAGCGTGCGTGCCCGAATGGCCACATCGGCACCGGCCTCGGCGAGGGCGAGCGCGCTGGCAGCGCCGATGCCACGTCCGGCACCGTTGACGAACGCCACCTGGCCATCCAGTCGGAACATCTGCATCACGGTCATGTCGTACCTCCGGGTTCGATCGGGTTCATCCATCGCGACACGGACTCGATCACGCAGGGCTCGCGAGCGCCGCCCGACTCGGTCTCGCGGCCCGTCTCGGTCTCGACGGTGATCACCATCGTGGTCTGGATGCCGGCTCTGACCTCGGCGACGTCAACCAAGGTGGCTCGGCCGCGCACCCGGTCACCGGCGCGCAGTGGCGTGCCGAGCCGCACCGTCTGGGTCCCGTAGTTGACCCCGAGCGCAAACCCGCGCACCTCCACGATCTGGGGCAGGAACATGTTCGACAGGCTGATCGCCAAGAAGGCGCCGTCTCGGTCACCGGTGGCAGCCACGAAGTCGGCAAGCCGCTGCGCGGTGATCTCGAACCAGTCGGTGACGCCGAGGTCGCGGTGCACCGCGGCGCGCACGCCGTTCTCACCCTCCAGCACCGAGCTGGCGATGGCGGCGCTCATCCGGTCAGCCCGCCCAGAACGTGGTCAGCCTCGTTGATGATGCGTTCGATGAGTGCGGCGCAACTCGGCAGGTCGTCGATCACGCCCACGACCTGACCGCTGGCCATCACCCCACTGTCGACGTTGCCGTCGACGAGGGCGGCCTTGAGCAGCATCGGCGTGTTCGCGGCCATCAGCATCTGTGCCCATGACAGATCCATGCTCGCGCGCATCGCCATTCCCTCGGCCAGCATCGCCCGCACTGGTGTGCCGGTCATCCGCTTGAACTTCAGCGCATTGATCGCGGCCCGGGGCAGCGCCAGCAGCTTGCCGCTGCCGCTCTCCAGCTGGTTGACGAGATCGGTGTTCAGCACCCGGTGGGGCACGCCGTCGACCTGCTTGCTGACCGTGGTGTCGACAACGCCCTTGGTCAGGTAGAAGTCCTTCACGCCCTGCGGCACCGTCGAGTCGCTGGTGAGCAGGAACCGTGTGCCCATCGCAATGCCCGACGCTCCGTAGGCGAGCGCCGCCACCAGCCCGCGACCGTCGAAGAACCCGCCGGCGGCGATGACCGGCACCTTGCCCGCGACGGCGTCCACCACCTGGGGCAGCAGGATCGTGGTGGGCACGGCGCCGGTGTGCCCACCGCCCTCACCGCCCTGCACCAGCACAGCATCGACACCCCACTGCAACACCTTCTCGGCATGTCGCTTGGCCCCGATCGACGGGATCACGAGCACCCCGCCGTCGTGCAGCCGGGAGATCAGTGCCTCCTTGGGCGCCTGGGCGAAGCTGGCGACGCGCACGTTTTCGTCGATCAGCAACTTCACGCGATCCACCACGTCGGCCGAATCGGCGCGCAGATTCACGCCGAACGGCTTGCTCGTGCGCGCCTTGACCTCGGCCACGGCTGCGCGCAGTTGGGCGAAGTCCATGGTCGCGCTGGCGAGGATGCCCAACCCGCCGGCGTTGGAGGTTGCGCTCGTGAGGCGCGCCCCGGCCACCCAACCCATGCCCGTCTGGATGATGGGGTACTCGATGCCGATCAGGTCGCACAGCGCCGTGTGCAGCCGGGGATGCATCAGCACGCCCTCCGCAGGCGATGCGTCACCGGAATCGTCACGTGGAGGTTCACGACACCTCACGGTGGCGCAGGCCACGCGGGTCGAGCCGGTCGATGACGGATTGTTCCTCGGCGGTCGGCGCCCGACTCGTGGGCACGTCGTCGGGGATCACCAAGTCGAAGCCGGTGTTCGCCTGCACCTCGTCCACCGACACCCCGGGATGCACGCTGACCAACCGCATCCGATGATCCGGCGACTCGAAGTCCAGCACCGCGAGGTTGGTGATGACCCGCGGCAGACGATGGTGCCGGCGCGCCGTCTCGCTGAGCAGCGCGGCGCGGTCGTAGCCGATCCCGCTGACCATGTCGACCCGCTCCACGAACACCTTGTTGGTGTGCCGGGGGATGAAGAAGCTGGTTGCGTGGCTGATGGTGTTGCCCGGGCCACCGCGCACGCCCAGCAGCTGCGCCTTGGGCTGCTGGAACGAACCGATGTTGGCGATGTTGGTGTTGCCGTAGCGATCGATCTGGCTGGCGCCCATCATCACGTGGCGGCGGCCACCCCACACCGTGTCGAACACGCTGCGGAAGGGGATCCACCCCTCGATCAGCTTGTCCGTGCCGCCGATCGGCAGCTCATTGCCGACGAAGAACGCCTCGCCGTCGCTGACCAATAGATCCGGCTCGAAGGTGGAGCGCGCCGTGCGCGCAGCCAAGGTCTGGATGGTGCCCATGCCGCTTGCGAAGATCTCACCATCGCCGCGGAACGCCTCCGCGCCGGCGATGACCACGACATCGGCCAGCGTGGGAGCGCTCGTCGATGTCTCGCTCATGCGTCGGCCCTCCAGGCGGTGACGGCGGCTTGGTAATCGGCCTCGGACCCGGCGAAGAAGCGTTGTTCGAAGGCCGCCCACTCGTCGCGACTGGCAGCCGCAGTGGTGTACGCCCGCTGGAACGCCTCGTCGCGGCCGTAATCCGGCTCGCACGTCGTGAAATGAGCGCCGTTGGGTGCCTCGATGACCCCGTCCACCAGGCTGCGGTTGATCTTCAGCGTGTGGAACGAGCCCTCCTTGAGCAGGTCGGCGGTGTCCACGACCCGCTCGCAGCTGAGGAAGCGGTGGCCGGGCTCGCAGGCACCGAGGAA
>JAYTSB010000271.1:0-8831 GCA_043745825.1 Actinomycetota bacterium
CGAACATGGCCACGAGCGGCTCGTAGAAGCCCTCCACGTCGAACAGCACCACCGGCTTGCGAATGAAGCTGAGCTGGTTCCACGTGAGCACCTCGAGCAGCTCCTCGAACGTACCGAACCCGCCGGGCAGGGCGATGAACCCGTCGGCGAGCTCGGCCATGCGCGCCTTGCGGGTGTGCATCGAGTCGGCCACCTCCAGCGTGCTCAGCCCGGAATGGGCGAGTTCGGCACGCACCAGGCTCTGCGGGATCACGCCGGTGACGTGTCCGCCGGCGGCCATCACTGCATCGGCCACGGCGCCCATGAGGCCGAGACGTCCGCCGCCGTAGACCAGCCCGATGCCGCGGGCGGCCATCGTCGTGCCGAGCTCGGTAGCGGCAGAGACGTACGCCGGCGACGAGCCCTCGTTCGTGCCGCAATACACGCACAGCCGAACGGCCGGAGGTTGCTGATCGGTCGGGAGAACGCTCACCGATCGAGTCTGCCAGGTGTCATCGGACACGAGACATTGGTTTCGCCGGGCAGAATTCTGAGCGGTGGTGACCGCTCGGTAGCCTTTGGCCATGACAGCACCCGATCTGCAGGCAGCCTCCGACGCCATCGAACTCGCCGAGGGCGTGGTGGGCAAGGCCGTCCGGCATCTCGCCGCATCGGGTGGCCCCGACGTGCACCAGGTGGTCGCGTACGACGTGGCCCACGCTGCATCCGCCGTGGCCACGGCCCGTGCATTGCTCGACTACGGCGCGAAAGGCACCGTCGAGGCGCAGATCACGTGCGCGTTCACCGCCGACATGGTGCACGACCTGATCACCCGCATCGCCGGCCGCGAACGAGCGTGGGGCGTGGACATCGCTCCGCTGCGCGATGCTCACCCATTCCTGGAGGTCTACCGCGATCCGACGTTCCTCGCCTCGCTGGCCACCTCGGCCGGCCCCCGCCATCTCGCCGACGACTGCGAGATGGTGCAGGACACGTTCCGCTCCTTCGCCGACAAGGTCATCGCGCCGCGAGCCGAACACGTGCACCGCCACAACGCCGACGTTCCGGAGGAGATCATCAGCGGCCTCGCCGAGATGGGCGCGTTCGGGCTCAGCGTGCCCGCCGAATACGGCGGTTTCAGCGAAGGCGGCGACGGCGAATACATGGCGATGGTGGTGGCCACCGAGGAGCTGTCGCGTGGCTCGCTCGGCATCGGCGGCTCGTTGATCACGCGTCCGGAGATCCTCACCCGAGCCCTCGTGCGCGGCGGCACCGAGGCACAGAAGCAGGAGTGGCTGCCCAAGCTCGCCACGGCCGAGGTCATGGCGGCCGTGGCCGTCACCGAGCCCGACTTCGGCAGCGACGTGGCCGGCATCAAGGTCACCGCCGTGGAAGCGGCCGGACCGAACGGTGAGCCCGGATACGTGATCAACGGCGTCAAGACGTGGTGCACGTTCGCCGCACGTGCTGACGTGTTGATGCTGCTCGCCCGCACCGATGCGGACCGCGGCAAGACCCACCGCGGCCTCAGCGTGTTCATCGTGCCCAAGCCGCAGGGCGATGCCCACGGCTTCGAGTTCACCCAGGAGCACGACGGTCAGGTCACCGCCAAGATGGAAGGCCGACCGATCGACACCATCGGCTATCGCGGCATGCACAGCTATGAGATCGCGCTGGAGAACTGGTGGGTGCCGGCCGAGAACCTGATCGGCGAGGACGCAGGCAAGGGCAAGGGCTTCTACTACCAGATGGAGGGCTTCGAGAACGGCCGCCTGCAGACGGCCGCCCGTGCAGTCGGCGTGATGCAGGCCGCGTACGAGGCCGCGCTCGAGTACTCGAACAACCGCAATGTGTTCGGACACAACATCATCGAGTACCAATTGACCCAGGCCAAGCTTGGCCGGATGGCGGTGCTGATCCAGGCCGGCCGCCAGTTCGGCTATCACGTGGCCACGTTGATGGGCAAGGGCGAGGGCACCACCGAGGCGAGCATGGTCAAGGCCTACGTGTGCAGGGCGGCCGAGTGGGTGAGCCGTGAGGCGATGCAGATCCATGGTGGCTACGGCTACGCCGAGGAGTACAGCGTCAGTCGCCTGTTCGTGGACGCGCGTGTGCTGAGCATCTTCGAGGGTGCCGACGAGACGCTGTGCCTGAAGGTGATCGCCCGTCGCCTGATCGAAAGTTCATCTCCCAACGCCTGACACACAACGGTTGAGTGCAGCGCGCCCCGCGGCGTTCGTGTCTGGCGAAATGGGTGTCAGCTCAACAGGTCGTGGAGTGAGTGGATCCGGTGGATGTCGGTTTCGGCGTGATCGTCGAAGGGATCCAACAGGATCGGATGCAGGCCGGCGGCCGTCGCACCACCCACATCCATCGTGATCGAGTCGCCGACGAATGCTATGCGACCATGGTCGATGCCCTCGAACGCCGGCAGGGCAAAGTCGAAGATACGCGGATCCGGCTTGGCCACGCCCACGAGGTGGCTATCGACGATGACCCGCATCGCCACGAGCTCGCCGACGCCGAGCTGGCACACGCCGGAGCGGGCGAGCACTTCCTCGATCTGGCCACTTGCGTTCGACACCACGCCCATCGGAACACCCGCGTCCTCGAGCCGCCGGAGCGCAGCAACCGCCTCCGGAATCGGCCAGCGCCACAGGTGTGCGCTGCGGGTGTTGTCGAGCACGTGCGCTGCGTAGGCGACGTCTACGTGCGGGACGCCGACGGAGTCGCAGTAGGCGTGGTTGTACTCGTCCCAGAACGTCTCGGCGCTGCCGGCCCATGACTTCACGGCCATGCCGCGGTAGTGGGCACGCACGTGGGCAGCCACCGAGGGATCGCCGCCATAGGGCGCCAGGAGCGGGCCGAGCACGGTGGGATCGGGCAGCAGCAGGATTCCGCCGGCATCGAAGATGATGGCATCGAACGGTCTCGCTGCTGGCATGGTCACACGGCGAAGATACCGGCCTGCGGGCAATTGAGCCGTCGCAAGACCCACCACTACAGTGCCACCGTGCGCAGTCCCCGAGATTTCTTCAAGCCACTGGCGGTCGGCGCCCCCGAGCCCGTCCGCGAGATCCCGTTCCGCCCGAGTCGCGTCATCCACTTCTTCCCGCCGGCCAACGCCAAGATGGTGGCCAAGTTGGCCGACATCGTGCCCACCGTCGACATCCTTCTCGGCAACCTCGAAGACGCCGTGCCAATGTCCGACAAGGAGGCCGCACGGGCCGGCCTGGTGGAGGTCGGCAAGACGCTCGACATGGGCGACACGCAGTTGTGGACCCGCGTCAACAGTCTGGACTCGCCGTGGGCGCTGGACGATCTGACGACGCTCGTGAGCGAGATCGGCGACAAGCTCGACGTCATCATGATCCCCAAGGTGGAAGGCGCCGAGGACATCCATTACGTCGACCGGTTGCTCGCCCAGCTCGAGGCCAAGGCCGGTCTGCGTCGGCCCATCCTCATCCACGCGATCCTCGAGACCGCCCGCGGCATGGTGAACATCGAGGAGATCTGCGCAGCGTCACCGCGCATGCAGGGTCTGTCGCTGGGGCCGGCAGACCTGGCCGCCAACCGGCGGATGAAGACCACCCGCGTCGGGGGCGGGCACCCGGACTACATCGTGCGGATGGATGCCGATGCCGCCGATCCTGACTCGCCACGCGCTGCGTTCCAACAGGACCTGTGGCATTACACGATCGCCCGGATGGTCGACGCATGTGCGATGCACGGGATTCTGCCCTTCTACGGTCCGTTCGGCGACATCAAAGACGTTGTGGCCTGCGAGGACCAGTTCCGCAACGCCTACCTGCTCGGCTGCGTGGGCGCGTGGAGCCTGCACCCGGTGCAGATCGACATCGCCAAGCGCGTCTTCAGCCCCCGTCCGGCCGACGTTGCCCAAGCCCAGCGCGTGATCGACGCGATGGGTGACGGCACGGGCGCCGTCATGCTCGACGGCAAGATGGAGGACGATGCCTCGGTGAAGCAGTGCAAGGTGGTGGTCCAGCTCGCCCACGACCTCGCCGCCCGTGACCCCGAACTCGCCGCCGCGTACGGATTCTGAGGAGCCGCGATCAGCAACCCCACCGTCGACCTGCGCCCCCGCCGCTCTGTGCTCTACATGCCGGCCGCCAACGAGCGCGCCCTGGAGAAGGCCAAGAGTCTTCCCGCCGATGCAATCATCTTCGACCTCGAGGACGCCGTTGCACCGGACGCCAAGGACACGGCCCGTCCGAATGCTGTTGCCGCGGCGTCCTCGGGCGAGTACGGCAATCGTGAGCTGACGATTCGCTGCAACGGTCTCGACACCCCGTGGGGAGAGGCAGATCTCGCCGCAGCCGCACGTTCCGGCGCCTCCGCCGTGGTGATCCCCAAGGTCGCCTCGGTGGCCACTGTGGACCTCGTGTCAAAGATCCTGGATGCCGCCGGCGCGCCGGCGTCGCTGACGGTGTGGGCAATGATCGAGACGCCCACGGCCATCTTCGACGTCCGCCACATCGCCGCCCACCCGCGGGTGTCCGTGCTGGTGATGGGCACCAACGACCTCGCCCGCGAGCTGCGCGCTGCGCTCGTGCCCGGACGCCACCCGCTCGTGCCGCACCTGGCCGTTGCGCTTGCCGCTGCCCGTGAGGCCGGCACGGTGATCCTCGACGGCGTCTACAACGACGTCAAGGACCTCGGCGGCTTCCGCGACGAGTGCGTACAGGGTGCCGAGATGGGATTCGACGGCAAGACCCTGATCCACCCCGGACAAGTCGAGATCGCCAACGAGGTCTGGGCGCCCACCGCCGACGAAGTGACCCACGCTCGACGCGTCATCGACGCGTTCGAGGAGGGTCTGAGCGACGGTCGTGGCGTCATCACCGTCGACGGTCGGATGATCGAGAACCTGCACGTCGCCAACGCGCAGCGCACGCTCGCCGTTGCCGACGCCATCGCCGCGCTGGGCTGAGGCCCAGCCGCGCCGACCGCCGGGCGGTCAAACCAGCGCGGGCTCGCGATCGTCATCGATGTCGCTGACGTCGACGTCGATGGGCGATCCGAGGCCGGGCTCGTACTGGGGCTCGGGCAGGCCGACGCCACCCTCGACGTCGAGGTTCGGCAGGAGCCGGTCGAGCCAGCCCGGCAACCACCAGTTCCAATCACCGAGCAGCTTCATCGTCGCGGGCACCAACACGGTCCGCACGATGGTGGCATCGATGAGCACGGCGACGGCCAGGCCCAGTCCGAACATCTTGATCGTCGGGTCGTCGCCGAGGATGAACGAGGCGAACACACAGATCATGATCAGCGCCGCCGAGGTGATCACCCGCGCCGTTGCCGAGATGCCCTCGATGACGGCGACTGTGTTGTCCTTGCGATGCAGGTATTCCTCACGGACGCGGGACAGCAGGAACACCTCGTAGTCCATCGAGAGACCGAAGAGGATGGCGAACATCATCATCGGGAGGAAGGAGATAATCGGTACGGTCTCGTCGAGACCGAACAGGTCCTTGATCCAACCCCACTGGAACACTGCGACGATCACGCCATAGGCGGCACCGATCGACAGCAGGTTCATCAGCGCTGCCTTCAGCGGCACGGCAACTGAACGGAAGACCATCATCAGCAGCACCACCGACAGGCCGATGACGGCGGCGATGAACCACGGCAGGCGGCCGGAGATCTTGTCGGAGAGGTCGATCGACACCGCGGTCTGACCACCGACATAGACGTGCACACCGGGTGTGGCTGCGGTGGCCGCAGGGATCACGTCGCGACGCAGGCGGTGGACGAGATCGTCGGTGGCGCTGTTCTGTGGCGAAGTCTTCGGCGTGACCTGGATGATGGCGGCAGTGCCGTCTGCATTGGCCCGGACGGGAGACACCGACTGCACGCCGGGATCCGCACTGATGGCGTCGGTCAACGCCGTGAGGCTCGCCACCGTCGCTCCGTCGTCCAGCTCAGCGGTGAGCAGGAGCGGTCCGTTGAAGCCGGGTCCGAAGCCCTGGGACAGCAGGTCGTAGGCTCGTCGCGTGGTGAGCTCGGTCGATTTGGTGCCGTTGTCGATCATCCCGAGGCGCAGGCTCAGCACCGGTGCGGCGAGCACCAGCAGCGTCAGCGTTCCGGCGACGAGGTAGCGCCACGGGTGGGCCGAGACGTGACGGCCCCAGCGGTGCCAGCCGCTCTCCCTGGTGCCGTTGACAGCGGCGTTGGCGGCCTGACGTGCAGCGCGCTGCTTCAGGCCCGGCAGGCTGACCTTGTCGATCTTGCGGCCGGCGAAGCCGAGCAGCGCCGGCAGGAGGGTGAGTGAGATCGCCACCATGACGAGCACGGTCATGCCGGACATGAGACCCATCCACGTGACGTTCGGGATGCCGGCGATCGCCAAGCCGCAGATCGCGATGACGACGGTGAGGCCGGCGAACAGCACGGCCGAACCGGAGGTAGCGATCGAACGGCCGGCAGCGTCCTCCACGGTGTGGCCGAGGCGTAGGTTCTCACGATGGCGGGTCACGATGAAGAGGGCATAGTCGATCCCGACGCCGAGGCCGATCATCGAGGCGAGCACGGTGGCGACGTCGTTGATGTCGGCGACTGCCGACACGAGCGTGATCAGCCCGACGCTCGCCGTCAGGCCCAGGATGGCGGTGCCGATCGGCAACCCCATGGCGATCACCGAGCCGAAGGCGAGCAGCAGGACGATGACCGCCGCGACGAGACCGAAGATCTCCTGGCCACCGGGAGGCTGGTTCGTCGCGGCGGTTGGAAGCTCGCCGCCGAGCTCGACCTGGAG
Source organism: Actinomycetota bacterium (assembly GCA_043745825.1). Lineage (GTDB taxonomy): Bacteria > Actinomycetota > Acidimicrobiia > Acidimicrobiales > Ilumatobacteraceae > WLMZ01. Next base: position 6,755 of record JAYTSB010000271.1, read on the forward strand.
CGAGCTCGACGAGGCCGTCTTGGCGGTGGCTTCCAACGCTGCGAACGCAGGCACCTTGACCTCGGCCAGCGGGCGGCCGTACTGCACCTCGACGAATCCGATCGCCGCAACGGCCGACTCGCGCAGCGGGCTCACCGCGACCACGTCGGGCTGGGCGCCGATCTCGGCCACCGTGGCCTCGACGGCCGCGGCCACGTCAGCGTCGGCCAGCGTGCCGGCGCCGCGAGCGGCGAACACGACCTGCGCCGAGGCACCGGCCTGCGACGGGAAGCGCTGCTGCAGCACGTCGAGCGCCCTCTGCGATTCCACACCGGGCACGGAGAACTTGTTCGACGACTCGCCGCCGGCGGCCTTGCCACCGATCACGGCGAGCAGCGCGAAGGCCACCCAGGCGACCGTGACGAGCCTGCGCTTGCGGACGCTGAACCGTCCGACCCGGTACAAGAATTGTGTCATGTCATGACTATGTGTCATAGACTGACAGGATGTCAACCAATGTCACCAACGTCACAGGTGGGGCTCACCATGGGGATTAGTGTCTGCGGGATGGCCGGGGGGACATTGCGAGAGCGTCAGCGCGTCGAGACACAGGCCCTGATCCTCGACGCGGCCCTGCACCTGTTCGAGGCGAACGGTTACGAGCAGACCACGGTGGAGGACATCGCAGCCGCGGTGGGCATTTCTTCACGCACGTTCTTCCGCTACTTCGACTCCAAGACTGCGTTGCTGTTCGACAAGGAGGGCGATGAGGCCCACGACGAGAGCGCCGGGCTGATGGCCGCGCTCGTCGCCCGCCCCGCAGCGGAGACGGTGAGCGAGGCATTGCGGGCGGTGCTGCGCGAACAGCTCGTGGCCATGTTCGACGGCGACGGGCGCAAGCTGCGCCAGTTGCGCATCGTGCTCTCCGAACCCTCGTTGCGCTTCCTCGCCCAGGACAGCTTCCACGAGCATCGGCCCGATCTCGCCAAGGCATTCGCGGCTCGGCTCGGCACCACACCCGATGCACTCGGTCCTCGAGTCCTGGCCGCAGCGTTCACGGAGGCGATCTGGACGATCCTCGAGAAGTGGTCGGCGATGGGCGCCGACAAATCACTGCTGCCCGGACTGATCGACGAGGCCTTCTCGGCGATCAACCAGGGTTTCGGCTGACCAGACCGGCAGGCGTCAGAGCTCGCTGCGGAACAGGTCCAGGACGCGCAACCACGCTGTCTGCGCTGCGTCGGCGTTGTACACCTCGGGACGGGTGTCGTTGAAGAAGGCGTGGTCGACCTCTGGATACACGAGCAGGGTGGCGTCCATGCCGAGCGAGCGCAATTGCGCCTGCAGGGCCTCGGCGTTGTCCGGCGTGAAGAAGTGGTCGCCGGCCGCGTAGTGGCCTTCCACCTTGGCGGCGAGGGCGGACCAGTCGGGTTGCGCACTCTCCCACGGGATCAGTCCATAGAACGGGGCCACTGCGGCAACGGCGTCGGGTCGCTTGCAGGACACCACCAGCGCGAGGCCGCCACCCATGCAGAAACCGACCACGCCCACCTTGGTCTGCCCGGTGCGGCGCTGCAGTTCGTCGATCGCACCCGACATGTCCTTGCCGGCCTCGTCCAGGTTCAACGCCATCATCAGCTTCCCGGCGCCATCCGGCTCCGTGGTGACCTGGCCGTGGTACAGGTCCGGTGCGAGTGCCACGAACCCCGCTTCGGCGAAGCGTTCGACGATGTCCTTGATGTGGTCGTTGAGGCCCCACCATTCCTGGATGACCAGCACCCCGGGTCCGGTGTCGCCGGCCACGTAACCCTGCGCCGTGCCGCCGTTGCTCCTGAACTCGATCATGTCACCCACCTCGCCGACTGTACTGCGGCTCTGTTGTTCCCCTTCAGCCCGCCCGCTCACTTTTTGTACGGTGACAATCAACGGTCTGTACGTGTCTGGTTGTATCGAATACGATGCAGTGCATGACCGCGCTCGAAGCCCCGCCATCGCCCGCCTACCTCAACGACCGCAACCACGTATTCCACAGCTGGTCGGCACAGGGTGCGCTCAAGCCCATCGTGGTCACCGGTGGCGAGGGCAGCTGGTTCTGGGA